>DASQAE010000369.1:0-6216 GCA_035635915.1 Burkholderiaceae bacterium
CCACTCGATATCGCTTTCGACGTCATCCCCACGGTCTCGATTGCGCGACCAGATCGTGAAGATCGGTTGTTGTTCGAACCACTGCCACCGCGCCGAGGCATGCGGCCGCAACGTAACGCGCGCGAGTTCGTCGGGAGCGAGCGCGGTCACCTGCCTGGCTTCGATCGGTGTCTCATCGCGCGCGCCGTGCGCCTCGGTCCAAAGACGGTCGAGGCGGGCGACATTGGGCAGATAAGGAAGATCAGCGGCAGGTGCGAATTCGGCCAGGAACGATGCGAATTGCGCGCCATACTCGAGCAGCATCGGACGCGCGGGCAGATGCGTACGCGCAAATTCGGCCGCAGCCGCGCGCATCCATTCTTCACCGACCAGGCGCATGACGGCGGGATAGTTGGCCTGCAGCGCGTCGATACAGCCTTTGCGAACCGTGTTGCGATAGACGGCGAAGCCCGGTTGCGCCACGAGTTGGGCAACGCCCCCGCTGGGGTCATTCAGCTCGGGATCGACGAGCGCATGCGCGAACTGCTCCTGGAACCTGCGCAGCCGGCCCGCAGCGGGCGAAAACAATTTCATTGCCATCTCACGCAGCGCGGCGCGCAGGAGCGCCGAGCGTGCCGTGCGCGCGCTCGCGCTCTGCGAGCAAGGCGGTGAACTCGGGAACGTTGTCATCGCGCTCGATCAGCGTCGGTCGCGGACCGATACGCGCGACCAGATGCTCGTAAAGCGCCCAGACGGCAGGCGCCACCGGCGCGTCGTGCGAGTCGATCAGCAACGCTTCGCCGAAGGTCGGGTCAGCACTATGGCCCGCGAGGTGGATCTCCTCGATATGGGCCGCGGGAAATGTATCGAGATAAGCGATTGGATCGCTATCCAGGTTGCGCGCACTCACGTAGACATTATTGACATCGAGCAGCAGGCCGCATCCGGTACGGCGGACAAGTTCGTCCAGGAATTCGATCTCGCCGAACTCGTGTTCGTCGAAACGCACGTAGTGCGACGGGTTTTCGATCGCGATGCGGCGCTTCAAGACGTCCTGGACGCGCCCAATGTTGGCGCCAACGCGTACCAGCGCCTCCACCGTACGCGGAAACGGCAGCAGATCGGGGTGGTACGCGCCGCGCCACGTCGACCAGGCCAGATGCTCGGAGACAAGAACTGGTTCGAAACGCTCGACCAGGCGCTTGAAGCGCGCCAGGTGTGCGGCGTCCGGTTCGTCATCCGCGGCCAAGGACATCGCAACACCATGCAGAGAGAGCGGGTGCTGGGCGCGCACTGCTTCAAGCCACGCCAGGCGCGGTCCGCCATCGACCATGTAGTTTTCCGGGTGCACTTCAAACCACAACCCGTCTGCGCGGCAGCCCCGCGCAGCCTCGAAGTGCTGCGGCTTGAGTCCCAGCCCTGCGGACAGTTGTGTCGCGAACGGCATGCGTATCTGCTTGTTGGGTATTACGGATTTTTATCGCAGAAGGCGCAGAGATCGCAGAGAAAAGCTCTCTCTGCGCTCCCTGCGTTCTCTGCGGTGAAGAATCCTTAACTCTTCACCGGCTCGAGTGAGCCCGTGCCCTTGGGCGTCTTGATCGACGTGCAGGTGCCCTTGGCGACGTACTTCCAAGCGTTGCCCTGGTAGTCGACCTTTGACGTGCCGGCGCACGTCGTTCCAGGTCCCGCAGCGCAGTCATTCTTACCGGCTTGCGAAATTCCGTAGCACTTTTCCTTCTCACCTTTGATCGAGGCTCCCTTGTCCTGGGCGAAAGCTGCACCCGAAGCAAGGGCGGCCAGAGCGACCGCGACGGCGAGCGATTGGCGATTCATGCGAAATGCTCCTCTGTTGGATTGATCAAATTAAGGACCGCGACCGCGCACGGCGTGCGGCGGCGATGCACGGATCCGGCGTTTTAGTCGCGGAATCCCCCGCCGCGTTACACATTCGGGGCGCTGCGCCCTCACCCCTAACCCAAATCAGGGGCGGAGCGTCCGATCGGACCCGTCCGGCCGCTGCTCCGTTTGTACCTTGACGGGCGCAAAAATGGGCTCCAACAATCCCGCATGAAACCCGCGCGGGGACCACGCCAGCCGTCCCTTTCGACCGCCGCGCGCCAAGCTCGTGCAGCGTGGCGGTTGCAGTACCGCGACTCACGCGAATCGCTCGCGCTTGCGGAACAGGCCTGCGCACGCGCCTCGGCCACTGCGGATACGGCGGCAGAAGGTTGGGCGCGCCTTACGCGCGGCGTACACGTGTTGCGCTATGGACCGCGCTCTGAAGCCAGGGCGGATCTTGCGCGCGCGCAGGAATGTTTTGATGCGCTGAACGACGCCTGCGGAAGCATCGTCACCCGCGCTTGGATTGCGCGCTTGATCCTGTTGGAAGGGCGCCCCAACGAGGCGCTCGAACTGCTGCTGCCACTGCGCGAGCCAGGCCTGCGCCTGCTCAAGGACGAAGAGCGCGGCATGTTGCTCAACAACATTGCTGGATGCCATTCCACGCTCGGCCAGTCGGCGCAAGCGTTCGCGTACATGTACCAGGCCTTGCGCGAAACCAGCGCCGTGCGCAACCGTGGCTTCGACCTCGTGCTGTACAACAACATCGGCCACGAGTTGTGCGAGCTCGGCGATTCGCCCGAGGCGCTGCGTTACCTCAACCAGGGCATCGAGCTTTGCGCGCAGGTTGCGAACCCCCGCATGACATCGACGTTGCTTGCCAATCGGGTAGCGTGCCTGATCGAAGTCGGCCGGCCGAGCGAAGCGCTCGCCGATGTCGAACGCCTGCTCGCCATGCCAGCGGATGAGACCGGACGTGGCTGGTCGAACGCGCGCTTCGAAACGATGGCCATCGTCGCGCTGCGCGCCGGCAAGACCGAGCTCGGGGCGCAACTGGTTGCACGTGCAAACGAAGCGCTGGCCGATTCGGCAACGCTGGATGAACGGATCGAACTCGCCGTGGCGACCGCGGAGCTCCTGCGCGCGCGCGGTGATCCCGCGCGTGCCACTACCACGCTCGAGGACGCAATTGGATACGCCAATGGCGTTGACGCGCCCGGTCGGCGTGCACCATGCCTGCTCTATCGCGCGTTGGCCGACGTAAGCGAGCAAGTCGGCGATACGGCACGCGCGCTCGCGCACCTGCGCACCTGGCAGCATCTGCACGAAGACCGCGTCCAGCGCGCCTCGCAGGCGCGTTTTCAGGCAGCCGCGCTGCAGACCGAACTGCTGCGACTGCGCCGCGAGCGCGACGAGATCGATGCCCGCCGGCGCTCGAGCGAACGTGCCAAGTTGGGGCTGGAGGCCATGAACCGCCAGCTCTCGCAGAAGGTCAGGGAGGTCGAGGCGCTGCAGGCTGCACTGCGCGATCAGGCGGTGCGCGATTTTCTGACGGGTCTGTTCAATCGTCGCTACCTCAACGAAGTGCTGCCTTCGATGCTTGCACTGGCGCAACGCAACCGCGAACCGCTGGCGCTCGCGATCATCGATTTCGATCACTTCAAGGCGGTCAACGACGAGCACGGACACGCCGCCGGCGATGCACTGCTCGCCGAATTCGGCCGACTGCTGGCCGCACGTTTGCGCAAGAGTGATGTCGCCTGCCGCTACGGCGGCGAAGAGTTCTGCCTGTTGATGCCGCACACGGAAGCAGCGGCCGCGCGCCGCAAGCTCGCCAGCTTGCAGGAGGGGTGGCGCGAGAAGGTGTTCCGGTTCGAGTCTGGCTCGGTCAGCGGTTGCACGTTTTCGGTTGGTATTGCCGATTCACAGTCGGCGCCTGGATCGCTCGATGTGTTGTTGCGCTCGGCCGATACAGCCGGACTTGACGCAAAACGGCGCGGGCGTGACCGGATTGTGGTTTTTGATGGCGATCCGATCGAGCGGCTCGTTGAAGGGAGTTCATACGTCGGTACAGTTGCAGGCGATTAAATTCAGAGTTGTCATGCAACTGCACGAATACGCTCGTTACGACGCCCTTGGACTCGCGCGGTTGGTCGCCGACAGGGAGGTAAACGCGACCGAACTTGCGCGTACCGCGGCCAACGCCATCGCCGCGGCGAATCCGTCGGTCAACGCGGTAGTCGAGGTTTATCCGGACCGGATCGAGACGCTTGACGAACGCTCGCTCGGTTCTGGCCCGTTTCGCGGCGTGCCCTTCCTGATCAAGGACATTTTCGGCCACGAGGCGGGGCGCAAAGTGGAATTCGGAAGCCGCCTCTGCCGCGGCATGAGGGCCGAGCAGGACACCTATTACTGCCGCATGTTGAAGGCGGCGGGCGTCAACATCCTTGGTCGCTCTGCTGCGCCGGAATACTCGATGGCGGGCACCACTGAAACTGCCCTGTACGGCAACACCTCCACGCCGTGGCGCCAGGGTTACTCCGCGGGCGGATCGACCGGCGGCGGCATGGCCGCGGTGATGGCCGGCATCGTGCCGATCGCGCACGGTTCCGACATCGGCGGCTCGATCCGCATCCCCGCAAGCTTCTGCGGCGGCGTAGGTCTCAAACCCTCACGCGGCCGCGTGTCGTTCGGCCCGATGCTCGACGAAAACGGCTACGGCCTGGCGCAGAACTTCGTGCAGACAAAAACGGTGCGCGACGCGGCGGCGATGCTCGATTGCCTCGCCATTCCGCAGCCCGGCGATCCGTTCATCATTCCACGTCCCGCGCAGCCATACGCCGAGTTGGCCCCGACACCCGCGCCGACGTTGCGCATCGGCTGGTCGACGCGCGGACTGATGGGCTTCGATACCGATCCGGAAGTCGTGGCCGCGATCAAGCGCACGGCACAGGTGTTGGCCGACATGGGTCATCGGGTCGAAGAAGAAAGCCCGCAACTTGACGGCCTGGCCGCGATGCGCAGCATGATGGATGTCTGGTTTTTCGGCTTCGACCTGCGTCTTGCCGGTTACTCGAAACGCAGCGGACACGCGATCGGTCCGGACACGCTCGAGCCCGTGATCTTCAAGATCTACCAGTACGCGCGTCAGATGAAAGCGGAGCAGTTCCTGAGCGCCATGCTGGCATTGAATGCCTCGCGCCGGCAACTCGGCGAATATTTCACCAAACACGACGTGTGGCTGTCGCCGACCACGGCACGTGTCGCCGAGCCATGGGGCCACTACAACCTTGGCCGCGCCGACGTGAGCTTCGAGGAACTGCCGGAGAAGATTTTCCGCCCGGTGTGCGAGTTCACGTTGCCGCACAACATCATGGGCACACCGGCGATTTCGCTGCCACTCGTCATGCACTCCACCGGCCTGCCCATCGGCGTTCAACTAGCCGCCGGGCCGGCCAACGAACATTTGCTGCTGCAACTCGCATCGGCACTCGAAACGTCGATGCCGTGGGCGGAGCGCGTGCCGCCGTTGCATGTCTCAAAGTTGAAATAATCCGCGCCACATGGCGCCGCGTCCATACGGGCGGGCGGGTCATCGCACCCGTTTGTTGCGGTAGCCTCCGTGTCCCTCAGTCCGCGCGCGCGGACTAATAGAAACCCGATGAAACTCGCTTTTTTCGCGCCGGGCGCGTGGGTCCGGCACTTTGCACTTGCGTCCAACGATCTGCTGCGCGACGCGATGTACCGGCGCTTGTGGCTGTCGATCCTGATCAGTTCGTTCGGCGGCCAGGTGACGATGCTCGCGCTGCCCTTGACTGCGGCGGTGCTGCTGCATGCGACGCCCACGCAGATGGGCATCCTCACCGCGATCGAGGTAGTGCCGTTCGTATTGCTTTCGCTGCCTGCCGGCGTGTGGCTGGACCGTGTGCGCAAGCTGCCGGTTGTCGTCGCCGGGGAGTTGCTGATCGCAGCGGCCGCGGCCAGCGTGCCGTTTGGGTGGTGGTTCGACTTTCTGACGATGCAGTCGCTGTACGTCGTGGCGCTGCTCATCGGCACGGTTTACACGGTGGCTGGCAGTGCAGCCCAGATCGTTCTGACACAAGTGGTCGAGCGTGACCGGCTGGTGGAAGCTCACGCGAAGAACGCACTGGCTTCTTCATCGGCGGAGGTGCTCGGCCCAGGCGCGGCAGGTGCGCTGATCAAGATCACGGGCGCGCCGTTGGCGTTGCTTGCCGATGCGGTGCTACTGCTGGTGTCAGCATTGATCCTGCGCGGGATTCGTGTGAACGAAGGCGTGCGCGAGGCCGCGCCCGAGTTTCTGCCGGCGATGCGGGTCGGCATCAACTTTGTCACGCGCAACAGCCTGCTTGTGACCATGGCGCTGCTCGCGGGTGGGTG
>DASQAE010000370.1:0-3734 GCA_035635915.1 Burkholderiaceae bacterium
AGCCACGATCGAGCACGCCGCGCATCACTTCCTGCGCCAGCGCAAACTGCCCGCGTCGGACCAGCGAGATTGCGCGCCGATCGTTCACCACGATGTGCCGCGTCGTGTCGAGCGCAGCCTGGGCGCGAAGCGCGTCTTCCAGTTGCGCGTGCATGGCCAGGACGTCGCCGTCGCGGTCGGTATCGACATAAATGCCTTGCAACGTCGTCAGCGTGTACAGGTGCTGGCGACTGCCACCGAGCCCCTCCGCTTCGAAGCGCGCTACCAGCGCACGCCCACGGGTGACGGCGCGATCGAAATCGCCCTGCTCGACCGCAAGCGTGGCGTCGGTCTTGTAACAATCAGACATCGGGCCGAGCGCTATTTCGCTCATGCTCGCAAGGTCGCGCATCGCAGATTCAACCAGCGGCTGTGCGCGCTTGACATCGCGTGCGTACAGCAGGATGTCGGCCTGCGCGCAAGCGATCTGCGCGCGCAGTCCGGGATCGGGCAAGGTCGGCGCCAGTCGCAGCAGTTCCGCCGTAACGTCGTCTTCGCCGTGTTCGTCGTTGATGCTGGCGTAACGGCCCGCGAGCATCAACAGGATGCGCGCGCGCGAGGTCGGATCCTTCTCATGCCGGGTGCGCAACTGGTCGCGCGCGCGTTCGAGCATCTCGCGCCAGCGTTCCTCGGCACCGGTGCGGGACGCTTCGTCCAGCAGCGACATCAGCACTTCATGGGTCGCGCGTGCGTAGCGGATCTCCTGCAACGCTACGTCGCGCTGCTTGCGCGCCTCGTACGCCTGCCACGTGGTCCCGATGACGCCCGCCAGCAACGCAAGCAACGTCGCGGATGCGGCGCCGACGGCGAAACGATAGCGGCGCACGAACTTGCGCACCCGGTATCCGACCGCGTCCGGACGCGCACTGACCGGCTCGTCGTTGAGAAAGCGGCGCAGGTCATCAGCTAATGCCGCTGCGGTCGCATAACGTTCTGCCGGCGATTTGCGTAACGCCTTGGCGAGGATGTTGTCCAGATCGCCGCGCAGCGCGCGCTCCAACTGGCGCGGCGTGGCCGAGCGCAAGCGCGCAGCCTCCGCGTCGATGCGCGCCGCGCTTTCGCTCAATCGGCGCGCCTCGGTCTCGACCAGGGTGCGCATGCGATCGACCGGCGAGGCTGCGGCATCCGCCGTCGGATGGCGCCCGGACAACAGCACGTAGAGCAGTACCCCGAGCGCATAGACGTCGGTGGCCATCGTGGCTTCGTCACCTTGCACCTGCTCAGGAGCTGCGTATTCCGGCGTGAACGCGCGCCCCGCCACCTGCGTAACGCCCGCGGACTCGCGCTGCGGCTGATCCTCCAACAGCTTGGCAACGCCGAAGTCGAGCAGCTTGGCCCGGCCCTCGCGTGTCACCAGGATGTTTGAAGGCTTGAGGTCGCGATGCAGGATCAGCTTGCTGTGTGCGTGGGCGACCGCTGCGAGCACTTCGAGGAACAACCGCACTCGGGCTTCGACGCCGAGCATCTGGCCATCGCACCAATGGTCGATGGGTTCGCCTTCGACGTACTCGAGCACGAGATACGGTTGCCCCGCGGCAACCCCGGCGTCGATGAGGTGCGCGATGTTCGGATGCGCCAGCCGCGCGAGCAGATTGCCTTCGCGCTGGAAACGTTCGAGCCCGCCGCGCCCGAGCAAACCCAGATTCAGGAACTTGACTGCGGCGTGACCTTCGTAGCGCCCGTCGCTGCGCCGTGCCAGCCATACGCTGCCCATCCCGCCCTGGCCCAGCAGCCGCTCCAGCGTGTAGCTGCCGACCACCTGCTCGACCAGCGTCGCGCCATCCGGCATCTCGAGGGCGGAGCCTTCGAGGAACTGGGCGGTTTCGACCGCAGCCTCATGCGCCAGCAGCGCGGCCAACTCATCGCCGAGCACGCCGTCGTCGCGCCGGATCCTGGCCAACCGGGCGGTGCGCTCGGTGGGGTCCACTTCCAGTAATTCATCCAGCAGCGGGCTTAGGACCTGCCACCGGGTCTTGGCGATCCCGGCCATCTTCTCCTCTATGGGATAGGCGATGGCTAAATCGAATTCGCCGGCTGTAACCCGACAGGATCAGGGTTCACGCAGGACCTCGTGCAGATAAAGGCGCGCCTTGCTCCAGTCGCGCTGCACGGTACGTTCGGACACGCCGCGCATGGCAGCGATCTCGACGAAGGAGAACCCGCAGAAGAACTTCAGTTCGACCAACTCTGCCAAGCCCGGCTCGGCGAGCGCAAGTTCGTCCAGCGCGTCCGCCAGCGGTGCAAGGTCCTGCGTCTGTGGCACGGCATCGGCAATCTGGGTGTTGAGCGAGGTGAGATGGAATTCGCCGCCGCGTTTCAGAGCCTGCCGCTCGCGGACGTAGTCGATGATGAGGCCGCGCATGGCGCGCGCCGCATAGGCAAAAAAGCGCGCCCGGTCCGGGAAGATCGCGCCACGGGCGCTGATGTCGAGGTAGGCCTCGTGCAGCAGCGTGGTCGCGCCCAGTGTCAGGCCGGACGCGTTCGCGTGCAGTTGCCGGCGCGCAAGGCGATGCAACTCCCGATACAGGGTCGAGAACATCTCGCTGGCAGCCTGGGCGTCACCACGCTCGGCCGCTGCCAGCGTGGCAGTCAAGGCGTGCAGGTCAGGCTGCGCGTCGTCTACCACTTGCCGTCCTCCCTCCGCCACGATCGCGGCCGAACGATAGCGCGACGCAGCAGGCGCTCAATTCATGTTTGTCATCCAGACGGGCGACCGCTGGTCGCGCCCCAGATTGACGTTAACGTAAAGGGAAACTAAATTCGGCTGTTCGCCAGCCGTCCAATGCAGTTCGTTCCCGCCAACCCTGCCTTCGAGACCCGCGTGCGTGGTTCATTCGCGCGCCAGGCGGCGATGCTGTTCATTGGCGCACGCATGACCGAAGTGCTGCCTGGGCGTTGCACCATCGAACTGCCGGTGCAGGAGCACCTCACGCAACAGCACGGTTTCGTGCACGGTGGCATCGTCGCAATGATCGCCGACAGCGCCGGCGGATATTCGGCGTTCTCCCTGATGCCGGCCGACGCGTCCGTGCTGACGGTTGAATTCAAGATCAACCTGATTGCGCCGGCACGTGGTGAGTTGCTGGTCGCCGTAGGCGAGGTGCTCAAGCCAGGGCGTACGCTGTCGATCACGCGCGCCGACGTGTTTGCGCGCGAGCAGGGACGCGAAACCCTGATCGCCACGCTGCAACAAACGCTGATGGTCATGCACGGCATGGCGGACGAAAAGTCCTAGCCTCGGAGACAGCAATGCACCTGCCCGGCCTTAACTTCGATCTGGGCGACGACATCAACGCGCTGCGCGAAGCGGTGAGCGACTTCGCCCAATCCGAGATCGCGCCGCGTGCGGCACAGATCGATCGCAACGATCAATTCCCGATGGACCTGTGGCGCAAGCTGGGTGAGATTGGCGTGCTCGGCATCACCGTTGCCGAAGAATACGGCGGCGCCAATCTCGGCTACCTCGCGCACATGATCGCGATGGAAGAAGTGAGCCGCGCCAGCGCATCGGTCGGCCTCTCCTATGGCGCGCACTCGAACCTGTGCGTCAACCAGATCCATCGCAACGGCACTGCGGCACAGAAGAAAAAATACCTGCCCAAACTCATCTCGGGCGATCACGTTGGCGCGCTGGCGATGAGCGAATCCGGCGCCGGCTCGGACGTGGTCAGCATGAAGCTGCGCGCGGTCGACAA
>DASQAE010000371.1:0-2819 GCA_035635915.1 Burkholderiaceae bacterium
GCAACCGTTTTGTCGGCACGGGCATCGAATTGCGCATGAACACCCAACCCCTGACGCAGCGGCTCGCCAACGCCTGGCGCGTGCCGCGCGCCAAGCGTGCGTTCGGCTGCAGCGTCGCCGACCACGCGACGATGGAGGCGATCGAACTTGCCGCCCAGGAAGCCGCCGGCATCGGTATCACCTGGCTCAGAGCTCAGCCTCACTTCGCAGGAAGCGGGCCGGGCTACGGACTTGCGCTCATAAACGCCTACCGCGTACCCGAACAGCTCGGCGCCGACCGCTGGCACGCCATGATCGCGGCATGCGCAAAATTTCCCGGCGAGTCGCTCGTTGTCGCTTCGAGCGGGACCGCCACCACGATCGAATGCGTGCGCGGTGAGCCGAACGCGGCCGCCGTGTTCGTGGGTGGGGTGATCGCGCCGGGTGTGGACTTGATGCACGAGAGCCTGGCGCGTGGCACTGCGCGCCTGCCCGATGTGCGCTACGTCATGGACGGCCAGGTGGTTGCGCATCCGGACAACACCGACGACGCGATCGTGACCGGTGTCTTCCACGCACAGGCCGGCATGATCGAACGCGTGGTGCGCGAGTTCGCGCGCGAACTCGCGCAGGAAGACCGCGCTGCGCCGCGCCTGCTGCTTGCGGGCGGCCGCGCACGCCCGTTGCTGGCGGCATTGGAAGAACGCCTGCGCGGCGGAACCGCCGACCAACCCACGGTTTCCGGTCTGACGATCGAGGACAATCTGGTCCTGCGCGGCGTGGCGCTGCGCGCACACACTGAAAGCGTCGCGGCAAACTAGCAATCGTGCACGAACAGACGATGAAACTCGCTTTTATGCTGTTGGCGCTGGCCAACCTGGCCTTCTTCGCCTGGCAGCAGGGCATCTTCGGTGGCCTGCCGGAGGCAGGACGCGAGCCGGAGCGCGTTAATCGCCAGGTCGAAGCCGAGCGCGTTCATGTTCTGACGCAACAGGAGGTACAGGCGCTGCGTGCCAAGGCGAAGGAGTTGCCGCGCGAAACGCCCACCGGTGCGCCCGCGTCCGGCAGCGCCAATGCGCCGGGCACGATCGCAGCGGCCGATCTGGTGGGTGCGCCGTGCGTCGAGGTCGGCGACTTCACGATTGAAAATGCCGGTCGAGTGCGTCAGCGCCTGGAGACGGTTGCAACGGGCGATCGCCTCATCATTCGCTCGGTCGAAGCGCCTGGCTGGTTCATGGTGTACGTGCCGCCGCTCAAGACGCGCGCCGAGGTTGATCACCGCGCCGACGAACTGCGCAAGGCGGGCGTCAAGGAGTTGCTGGTCATCGGTGACAGTTCGCCGATGCGCTACGGCATTGCCCTGGGCTCGTTCAAGGACCAGGACCTTGCCAACCGGCATGCGGCCGATCTCCAGCGCCGCGGCATCAAGGACGTGCGCGTGACCGACAAACCTTCCAACGTGCAGGTGACGCGGTTCCAGGTGCGCGGTGTCGATGCGCCGCTGGCGGAGGTTCTGCGCGCTGTGCAAAAGGAGTTCAATGCGGCCCGCTTCCAAGCGTGTACTGCTTGAGCGGCTTGCTGCGGTGGCGCCGATGCGCGGCGCCCGAGTCTGGTCGGTGCTCGCACTGATCGCCGTCGCCGCCGTCGTGATTTCCCGCTTCTTCGGTGGTTCGGAAGGAGCGCAACGCCCCGTGAACCCTGAGACGCACGGCGCGCCGGTGCTCGACCCGGTGCTTGCACTGCCGTTTGGAGAAGGCGGCGCGAGCGTGGCCGCGCCCACACGGGCGGCCGACAACGGCCGCATCGAAGAATTGCGCACCGCCTATCGCAGCACGGACGATCGCCTGGCGTTGTACCGGCAGCTGCGCGAGCGGCCTGAAGCGGACGCGCGTTATCTCGCGTTTCGGGCGGCGCGCGACTGCGAACTACTGCGCGCCGGCGCCGGCGTCGTCGCCGAGCTCGACGCGATCAGCGAGCGCAAGGGCGAGCGCGAACGGCAAATGGCGGCGGCGACTACCCGGTGTCGCGGTTTTCTGAGCGAACCTGCGGCGCGCGACGAAGTGCAGCGCCTCGAGGAGGAAGCTGCGACCGCGGGTCACCCTGCGGCTCAGATCGCGCTGGCCGCCGATTCGTATGCGCAGCATCCGCTGGCCGAGACTGTGGCGACGTTACGACGCGGGCTTGCGTCCGGCGATCCGCTTGCCTTCGACGAGGCGCGTGTACTGCTTGCGATGACCCGGCATCAGGTAGAGATAGCCGGCGTTGCGCCGATCACAACCGTCGATCCGCAGGCCACCGATACGCGCGTGGCTGCAATCGATCTGGTCGGGTGCCGACTCGGCAATCCGTGCGGACCGAGCCGCGGCGCGGTCGCGATCGAGTGCGGCGCCAACGCATCGTGCTTGCGCGATGCGGAGGAGTGGTTGCTGCAGTCGGCGGACTTTACTGACGAGGAGCGGCGCGCGACGCTCGCGCTCGCGGAGCGGCTGCTCGCCGCATTCAAGCGCGGCGCCGTCGACGAGATCGTGCGTTTGCCCGTGCGTACGCAGCCTTAGCCCGCGCGCGCGTGCTGGCACGCGGCAAACCCGGCGGGTTGTGAATATTCGCGCCGCGCCGGCAAGCATCGGAAAACAGCGCACAAACCCGACACCGCACGCGCGCGAGCGCGAATTTTCACGCGCAATCGGCACGATCGAACGGCGCGCATCACGTTTCGTCGTTGAACCCGGGTCGCACGCAGCCGCCGCGCGTTCGGATGCACCCGCGCGCGGACGAATTTTCGTTGGTCACTGTCGCGGTCGTGTCACGCATCTGTTCGCGGCCGGCCAACGAATATGGGC
>DASQAE010000372.1:0-3808 GCA_035635915.1 Burkholderiaceae bacterium
CCCAGCGCAAGACCAACGATCCATTGCCCTGCCTCGCGGGCATAGGGCACCGAGCGGAGCCGCACGCCACTCATGCTGACTACCGCGACCATGATCAAGGGGCCCGTGAACCATGGCAACGGCAGCCTGATCCACAGAGCAAGCGCCGCACCGAGGAGCGCAACTGCAACCGGCTTGAAAGACGCGTACGCGGGAACGAGGGCGCGCGCGAGCGATCCGATCATGCGCCGATGATACGAAACTGACTTCTAGAATTCCGCTCATGAGTCGTCTCGAGACATCGGCCACTCCGCTTCGAGTGCAGCGTTTTCGCGGCGTCCTGCTCGGTGGCGCAGTCGGCGATGCGCTTGGCGCCGCGGTCGAGTTCATGCAGCGCACGGAGATCCTTTCCTGGTTCGGCCCTCATGGGATCCGCGATTTCGTTCCAGTCGACGGCCGGCTTGGAGCCATCACAGACGACACACAGCTCACGCTGTTTTGCGCAGAGGCGATCCTGCGCGGCCACGCAATCGGCGCACCGCCACACGACAACGCCGCACATGCGCTCGAGCGTTCCCGGTCCTACTTGCGCTGGTTGCTGACGCAGGGCGAGGCGCAGCCGTTGCTAGACGCACCGAAGAGCTGGCTCATGGACCAGCCCGATTTATTCCATCGGCGCGGACCCGGCCAGACCTGCCTTTCATCCTTGCGCGCAATGCGCGCGCTTGGCGCGAGCGCGGCAAATACGAGCAAAGGCTGTGGCGGCGTGATGCGCGTCACCCCGGTCGGCTTGTTCCATTCGCACTTTCACTCCGAGTCCGATGCCTTCGATGCCGGGGTCTTCGCCGCCGGCGTCGAGGATGCAGCGCTAACGCACGGGCATGCCAGCGGAAATCTACCTGCCGGGTTCCTGGCGCTGCTGATTGCGCTGCTCGTTGCCAATGTCCCGCTCGAGGTTGCTCTCGACCGCAGCCGTCGTCAGTTGCTGACGCGGACGGGGCACGAGGAAACGGCGGTGGCGGTCGAGAGCGCACTTGCTCTCGCGCGTAGCGATCCTTGCGATCCGGTGCAACTCGCGTCGCTCGGCCACGGCTGGGTGGGCGAAGAAGCGCTGGCGGTGGCCCTTTACTGCGCGGTCGGATGTGAACAGACGGGAGGCGACCTGGAGACCGCAGTGACCCTCGCCGTCAACCACGACGGCGATAGCGACTCCACCGGCGCCATTACGGGCAGCCTCGTCGGTGCTCTGCATGGCGAACAAGGGATCCCCAAACGCTGGCTCGATGCGTTGGAATTGCGCGATGTCGTGACGACTCTCGCAGACGATCTCGCCTGCGTACCGGACTGGGCGCCGGACGCGGCGCCGCGCCGGCGCTACTACGGTGACTGAACGTGAGCGGGTCGGAGAGTCAATGCGCCACGGCGGAAACGGAAACGCCGGCACCAAGGATCGCGGCTTCAGTGGCGGTGCGGGCAAAGTTGCGCACCGCCTGATCGTAGAACGGTCCGCCCAGGAAGATTGTGCCGTGATGCCCGCCCTCGATCTTTACCACGTGCTTGTATTCGGCTCGCACGGTGATCGCGTCGGCCAGCAACTGGTCGCTCATCCCGTGTGGCACCACGTTGTCGCTCGTACCGTGGATGAACAACAGCGGCTCGTTCACCTTACGGATGCGCTCCGCAGAATCAAAACTCTGGGTTACCAACAGCCCCAACCCCGGCACCCACCCCCACCTGGACTGGCGCACGAGGTCGGCAACGCTGGTAAACGATGATTCAATGATCACTCCGGCAAATCCGTCGTGCTCTGCGGCCATGGCAATCGCCACCGCGCCGCCGAGGCTATAGCCATAGAGGAAACGTTTGCCCGCATCCGGCTCGCGCCGCTTGAGTTCGGCGACGGCGAGCGAAGCGTCCGCGAGCGCTGTCTTTTCGCTCGGAAGCAACATGGTTGACCGCCCGAAGCCGCGATAGTCGATCGCCAGCACGTTGAAGCCGAGTGAGTGCCAATGCTCGATATGCGACACGCTGCCGACCAGATTGCGCCGCGCACCATGAAGGAACAGGGCCGTCGGAGCGCCGGCTTTCCCCGCCGGCATGTACCACGCGTGCACTACGTCACCGTTCGAATGGTGCAGGTCGAAGGCCTCGATCTCGGCCGGCGGCGAGTCGAACGGGAAGCGGGAAGCGGCCGCGCTAGTCTGGAAAATCGCGTTGCGCTGCCATTGGTCCAGCGAGGCGCAACCGGAGGTGGCGACCACAAACAAAACGAGAAGCACAAGAAAAACGCGCAGAGGATTCCGCATGAACTGCCCCAGGAACCGCGGCGATTCTAGCGAGACGTGGCGCCGAAAAACAGACGCGACGCGCGTTAAGCAGACGACTCCACCTTGGGCCGCCGCACCAGCCGCAGAATCAATGGCACCACGAGCAACGCGGCAGTGATAGCGAGGATGGTCACAGATATAGGCGAGGACAAAAAGACGGTCGGATCGCCTTCGCTGATCGCGAGCGCGCGCCGGAACTGCGACTCGGCGAGCGGACCAAGAATGAGGCCGATCACGGCCGGCGCCACGGGGAAACCCCAGCGCCGCATCATGAAGCCAAGCAGGCCGAACACGTACAGCGTGAGTAAATCGATCACCGACTGGTGCAAGCTGTACGCGCCGAGCGTGGCGAAGACCAGGATGCCGGCATAAAGCAACGGGCGCGGGATCTTGAGAACCTTCACCCACAAGCCGATCAGGGGCAGGTTGAGGATCAACAGCAGGATGTTGCCGACATACATGCTTGCGATCAGGCCCCAGACGAGCGCGCCCTGGGTCTGGAATAACAACGGTCCAGGCTGGATCCCGTAGTTTTGAAACGCGGCCAGCAGGATGGCGGCGGTGGCCGATGTTGGGATTCCGAGCGTCAACAGCGGCACCAGCACGCCGGCAGACGAGGCGTTATTCGCGGCTTCCGGCCCCGCAACGCCCTCGATCGCGCCATTGCCGAACTCCTCCGGATGTTTGCTGAGCTTTTTCTCCAACGCATACGAAAGGAAAGTTGGAATCTCGGCACCGCCGGCGGGAATCGTGCCGAATGGGAATCCGATCGCGGTTGCCCGCAACCACGCCGGCCACGATCGGCGCCAGTCTTCGCGTGACATCCACAACGAGCCCGACATGTGCTCGAGTTTCTCTTCCTGGCGGCTTTGGTACGCGGCAACGTAGAGTGCTTCGCCGACCGCGAACAGCCCCACCGCGAGCACGACCACGTCGATGCCGTCCATCAGCTCCGGGACACCGAACGCGAATCGCATCTGGCCGGTCTGGTCGTCGATGCCGACCAGACCCAGCAGCAGCCCCAGGAAGAGCATTGTCAGGCCGCGTACCGTTGAACTGCCAAGCACCGCGGCGACGGTCACAAACGCAAACACCATCAGCGCGAAATACTCGGTCGGGCCGAACTTCAGCGCCACTTCCACCACGACCGGCGCAAGCAGCGTCAGCAAGATGGTGGCGATGGTTCCAGCGACGAACGACCCGATGGCGCTGGTGGCCAGCGCCGGGCCGGCGCGACCGCGCTTTGCCATCTTGTTGCCTTCAAGCGCCGTCGCGATCGACGCCGACTCACCCGGCGTATTAAGCAAGATGGTCGTAGTCGAACCGCCATACATGGCGCCGTAGTAGATGCCGGCGAACATGATGAGCGCGCCGGTCGGATCGAGTTTGACCGTAATCGGCAGCAGCATCGCGACGGTCGCGATCGTTCCGATGCCGGGCAGCACGCCGACCAGCGTGCCGACCAAAGCGCCGATCAGACACAGCAGAAGGTTGATCGGCGA
>DASQAE010000373.1:0-2376 GCA_035635915.1 Burkholderiaceae bacterium
CGCTTTTGCTGCGTACTACTGGATGATGCGGAGCTCTGTCGCCTGCGGGCCTTTTGCACCCTGCTGCACGGTGAACTCGACCCGCTCGCCTTCCTTGAGGGACTTGAAGCCGCCGGCCTGGATTGCCGAGAAGTGCACGAAAAGATCCTTGCCGCCGTCATCGGGAGTGATGAACCCGAATCCTTTTGCGTCGTTGAACCACTTGACTACGCCTGATGCCATTTTGGACGTTCCTTGAAGTAAAGGGCATTACGAGTGGCCGCAGGAAATGCCCCGCGGCGAGCTGACGATCAAGAGAACGTGGACCTGAGGAAACCAGACGCGCCGTGACGCCAACAAATCAATTCACGGGCCGGTGAGAACCGGAGGAGAACGAGGACTTAAACGAGAGCGGGGCGCATCGTACGCTCTTTTCCGCACCTCGTCTGCGGTTTTGTTCGCTCGCGCGCAAACCGGGTCAATGTGCTGCCCGGTCCGACAATAGGTGCTCGAACTCCGTTCTCACCAAGGAATAACACTCGCTCTTGCCGCCCCGGTACGTTAGGCTGCGTCAGGGTCCTGGCGTCGGATCCTGGCGGCGGAGAATCAGCGCCGTCGCTGCGCAGCCACCTGCACCGATGCTGGTTGGCTCTGTACGCCAACGCACCAACGCCGGGTACCCGGCACCGTAGACTCGCCCAAAGATGCCTCGAATACACCTTGCTCCAACGCAATCGCTCGACCGCAGAGCCAAAGCCGGCTCTACGCCAGGCCAACCACGATGACCGTTGAAGGTTCGTTAGCGCCCGACCAGGGCACCGGTGCCCCGGCGACGCAATCGCCCGCCGCGCCGCGCACGACCATGGAAGCGTTTAATCCCGCGACCCGCGAGGGAATCGGCCACATTTTCGCAACCTCGCCGCACGACATCCCTGCGTTTGTGGCGCGCGCCAGGGAGGCGGCTCGCCACTGGGGCGATCTGGCGCACGCGCAGCGGGCCCGAGTTCTGGCGCGGCTGCGCGCCCTGGTCGCACAGCGTGCCGACGAAATTGCAGCAACCATCGCGCGCGGCATGGGCAAGCCGTTGATCGAGGCGCTGTCGTTCGAAGTGACAATCGTGCTCCAGACACTCGACGATTGCATTGCGTCGCGCCGCGTTGAGCCAGAGGACGAGCCGGACCGCGCGCCGCGGGATAAGGACCTGCACGCGCCCTCGGAAGCGCAGTGCGCACCGCGTTCCGTGGTGTGCGTCCTTGCGCCCGTCAGCTCGCCGTTCGAGCGCGCCATGACCCCGGCCGTACTCGCGCTGGCGCAAGGATGCGCGGTGCTGATCAAACCCAGCGCGTCGGCGCCTCTCGTAGGCGTGCTGATCGCGGATCTATTCCAGGAAGCGCTGCGCGAATTCCCGTCGGTCGCGCAGGTCGTGCACGGCGACGCAGAGGTCGGCACATGCCTGGCGACGGCGCAGGGCGTCGATGTCGTGGTTTTTTCCGGCGCACGCGCCGCGGCACGCACACTGCAAGCGGCACTCAAGCCGCTGAGTCGTCCGACGCGGTTCACCGTGCGGAGCGCCGTTGTGTTGATCGTGTGTGACGACGCCAACCTGGAGCGGGTTGCCAACGCGACGGTGTTCGGGCGCTTTTCGAACAACGGTCAGGGTTCGGCGACCGTCGGCTGGGTCTATGTGCAACGCTCCCTCGCCGATGCGTTCGTGCACAAGGTGGTGCACAAGGTGCGCGCGCTAAAAAGCGGCCCGTACACCGACCCACATTGCGAGCTCGGTCCGCTCGCGAACGGACGTGGCCTCGAGCATCTGCGCGCCCTGCTGCAGGATGCGTTGGATCAACGCGCCACGCTTGTCACCGGCGGGTTTCCTCCGCACGTTACCGGGCTTGACCATGGCGAGCGGCGCAGCGCGCAGCAGCAGGGTTTTTTCTGGCCCCCTACCGTAGTCACGGAGGCGGGTCGTTCGACCCGCTTGATGCGTGAAGAAGTCTTCGGTCCGATCCTGCCGATCTGCGTGGTCGAGGACGATCGCGAGGCAATCTTGTTTACCAACGAAGCTCCAGCTGGATCGGCTGCCTGCGTGTTCTCGAGCGACATCGCGCGGGCGCAACGGATCGCCGCCGAACTCAAGGTCGACCTGGTCGCGATCAACGACTTGATTCCGAAAAACACCTTGCCGGGTCGGCCGGGTGCCGACAAGCGGGTGCTGATCGACGATGGTCGCAGCGACCGCGACGCAGCCTGGTTTCCGTACTCCGCGGCCAAGTTGAACGCGCTTGCACGCGACCCCACGCAGCAGCACGCGCCGGCGAACGGACTCGAGAGTATCGATGCTTAGCCGGCTCATCGGGATCGTTCTTGCGGCGTCCCTGTGCAACGTCGCGGCGGCGG
>DASQAE010000374.1:0-3008 GCA_035635915.1 Burkholderiaceae bacterium
AACCCCGGCAAGGCCGGAGCCGATCTGTGTTGCCAATCGGATTCGCTGTGCCTCGCCGCCGGAAAGCGTCCCGCTTTGCCGATCGAGCGTGAGATAACCGAGCCCGACATCGTTGAGGAAACGCAGCCGCGCGCGCACCTCTTCGAGCAGCAGCTCGGTCGCTTCGTCCAGCACGCCGGCGAATTCGAGTCGATCGAAGAACGTATGCACACGTTGCAGCGGCAGCAGCATCAGGTCATGGATCGAGAGGCCGGGCAGCGCCAGAAGTTGCGCATCGCTCCACGCCGCGTGCACCGGCTTGAAGCGGTGATAACGGCCGGTGCCATTGGCTCCGAACACCGCCGCAGCGTCCTCGCGTTTGCCGACCCGCCACAGCAGCGCGTCCGGTTTCAGCCGGCTGCCGTTGCATACCGTGCACGGCGTGTACGCGCGGTACTTCGACAGCAGCACGCGTATGTGCATCTTGTACGCCTTGCTCTCGAGCCACGCGAAAAAGCGGCGCGCGCCATACCACTGCGTCTGCCATTTGCCGGTCCAGGCGTCCTGACCTTCGAGCACCCAGCGCCGATGGGCAGGCTCCAGGAACTTGAACGGCACGTCGAGATCGACGCCGAACTTGGGCGCGTATTTTTCGAGCTCGCGCTGGCACTCGAGGAAACTTTTCGTCTGCCACGGCTTGACCGCGCCCTCGCGCAGCGTCTTGTTCTCGTCCGGAATGATCAGCCCGAAGTCGATTCCGATCACGCGCCCAAACCCACGACACGTATCGCACGCGCCGAGCGGCGAGTTGAACGAAAACGTGCTCGGGTTCGGCTCCGCGTAATGAATGTCGCAATCCGCGCAATGCAGGTCGTCGCTGTAGCGAAAAAAAACGGGGTCAGATACCAATTTCGCTGAGGCGGACGACTCGTCGGGCACCACGTGCACGTCCACGCGCCCGCCGCCGAAACGCAGTGACGACTCGAGCGCCTCCATCACACGCTGGCGTTCTGCGCTGCCCAGGCGCAGGCGATCCTGGATCACGTCGAGCACCTTCTCTTCGCCGACCACGCGCTCCCCGTGCACGCGCACGTATCCCTGCGCCTCGAGATGCGCGCGCACCTCCGCTTCCTTGAAGTTCTTCGGCACCTTGACCGGGAACGTGAACACCAGGCGCGGATCGCCGAGTTCTGCGCAACGTTGCGCAAGCGTCTCGTAGATGCTGCCGGCCGAGTCGCGTCGCACCGGCTTGCCGCACCCGCGACAGAACAGCGTGGCGGCACGCGCATACAGCAGCTTCAGGTGGTCGTTGAGCTCCGTCATCGTGCCGACGGTGCTGCGCGACGTGCGCACCGGATTGGTCTGGTCGATGGCGATGGCCGGCGGCACACCTTCGATGCGATCGACTTGTGGCCGATCCATGCGATCGAGGAACTGGCGCGCGTACGGCGAGAACGTCTCCACGTAACGCCGCTGGCCTTCCGCGTACAGCGTGTCGAACACCAGCGAGCTCTTGCCCGAGCCCGACACGCCGGTGACGACGATCAACTCGCCCGTGGGCAGATCGAGATCGAGGTTCTTGAGATTGTTCTGGCGCGCACCGCGGATGCGAATTGCCTGGCGCTGTTCCGACATGGTCCGGGTATAGAGGCTCGATAAGAGTGGGCGCCGATAGGACAGACGGGCGCGAACCCTACAGTGTAGGCAATCCGCAAAACGTGGTCTTGCGCGTCAGTGAAAAACAGTGGGCGAGCCACCACCAATCACGTACGGCGCACCTGGTTGCTCGAGGCGCGGTGGCACGGGCGCAATCGGAATGGTCGCGACCGGCAGTACGTCGAGCGGGCTTGGCAATCCGGCTGCGCTGGTGCGCAAGACGTGGGTGTAAATCATGGTCGTGCTCACGTCGGCGTGGCCAAGCAGCTCCTGCACGCGGCGGATATCGACCCCCGATTCGAGCAAATGGGTGGCGAACGAGTGCCGCAGCGTGTGTGCGGTAACACGCTTGGGAATTTCTGCCCGCGCCGTGGCGCGCGCCAGGTGGCGACCGACAGTCTGATCGAACAGATGATGGCGCCGGCGCACATCGGAACGCGGATCGACCGAGAGGGCCGGCGCCGGGAAGACCCAATGCCAGGACCAACTTTCGCCGGCGCGCGGATACTTGAGCGAAAGCGCATCGGGCAAGCAGACGCCGGGACGCTTCTCAGCGCGATCGCGTGCCCACAGCGCACGCGAGGCGGCGAGCTGGTCACGCAACGCTTGCTCGAGCGCAGCAGGCAGCATGACAACACGATCGCTGCGACCCTTACCGTCGCGCACGATGATTACCTTGCGATCGAAATCAACGTCCTTCACGCGCAACTGCAGACATTCGAGCAGCCGCAAGCCCGCGCCGTAAAGAATGCGCGCGACCAGGCAATGCACGCCTTCGATCCGCGGCAGCAGCCGCGCCACTTCGTCGCGCGAGAGCACGACCGGAATGCGCCGCTTCGCCTGCGGTCGGCCGATCTCCTGCAACCACGGCAAGTCGGAGCCAAGAACCTGCTTGTAAAGAAACACGATGGCGCACAGCGCCTGCTTGTGCGTGGCCGGCGAAACATGCCTGGTGTTCGCAAGGAAGCTCAGGAACGCCTCAACGTCGGCAGCGCCCATGTCGCGCGGATGGCGCAACCCGCTGAAGCGAACGAACCAGCGCACCCAATAGACGTAAGCCTGCTCAGTTCGTACGCTGTAGTGGCAATAGCGAACGCGCTCTCGCAGCTGATCGAGCAGGCGAGTGGAGCGAAGCGGCGGGTGCGTGTGCTGGGCGGATTGCATGGGGCGTTAGTACTGTATGTTCATACAGTAACGACCCGGAAGTCAATAGCCCACGCGGGTTCGGCGGAGAATGCCGCGCCGGGTTATTAAAGGTGCGGCGGAGATATTGCGTGGTTGGGTGCTAATACAAAACAAAGTTAGGCCATGTGAACGGAACCACGGTGAGCCAATTCTTCTGGTTGATCTGCGGCCTTGGAAACGCGGTGTTC
>DASQAE010000375.1:0-3564 GCA_035635915.1 Burkholderiaceae bacterium
AACTCGTTGCCGGCCTGAGGCACATGTTCTGACCTGATGAATAAAGCGCGGAGCGCGCATGAAAACGCGTAGTGCCATTGTCCTTGCGCCGTTCGTAGCTGCGCTCGGAATTGTTGCGGCGCCGGCTAGCGCCGGCGCCGCTGACACAAACAGTGCATCGATGTCATGGGCTCCCGATGCCGTCTTCCTGCAAGCGGGCCGCGCCAGCGAAACCTCGACGTTGACGCTCGGCCTGCAGTGGGATTGGCGCCGCCAGTGGCAGCTCGGCGATCGAGCGCGCGTCTCGGGTTACAACGAACTGTCGTTGGGTCACTGGCGCGCCGACGAGGGCGGTGGCAGCGCGATCGTCACCCAGATCGGCTTCACGCCGACGCTGCGCTACTGGCCCACGGGTGAAACGAAGGGCTGGTTCGGCGAAGCCGGCATCGGCTTCAACGCGCTGACGCCCATCTATCGCACGCGCGAAAAACGTTTCTCCACGGCATTCAATTTCGGCGATCACCTCGCGGTCGGCTACCGCGCCGCGAGTGCGCGCCGCTGGGAGTGGTCGCTGCGGCTGCAGCACTTCTCCAACGCCGGCATCCACGAGCCCAATCCGGGGGAGAACTTCGTGCAGGTGCGACTGGTGATGCCGCTACGTCAGCAAGGGAGTTGACCATGTTGCTGCGACTGAATCCTGAGCAGTGGGCCCAAACAGATGAGCCGCGGAGCGAGGCTACTGCCATCGACGCCGGACTGCGCGCCTACACGCGCTCGTTCGCCGTGGCGCTGGTTGGCCTGGCCGTTCTCGGTACGGTACTTGTGCTGGCAGTCTGGCTGGCGCAGCTCACGTAAGGTTCAGCGTCTCAGTGCGTTAGCCAGGCTGCGTGCGATCTCGCGCGACACCAGCGGTTTTGCCAGCACGTCGACCACGCCAGCATCCTGCGCGCGCGCCGACAGCGCCGGCGTCACGTAGCCGCTCATCAGCACGACCGGGATGTTGGGACGGATCTTGCGGATCTCGATGGTCAGCTCGGACCCGGTGAGGCCCGGCATTGCCTCGTCGGAGAGCACGACGTCGAAACGTTCCGGCTCGGCGCGGAACAGTTCGAGCGCCTCTTTGCTCGACGAAAGGCCGACCGCGTCGTAGCCGAGTTCGGCCACCATTTCCTCGCCGAGGCGCACCAGCGCCTCTTCGTCATCGACCAGCAGGATGGTTTCGCCCGAGCCGACGATCACCGCTTCGTCGACTTTCTCCGGCGTGGCCACGCTGCATTGCCATGGCACGTAGACCGTAAAGACCGCGCCGGCTCCGGGCCGGTTCTCCACGTTGATTCCGCCCCCCAGGTCGGCAACGATGCCGTGCGCCAGCGACAACCCAAGCCCGGTCCCGACGCCCACTTCCTTGGTGGTGAAAAACGGATCGAAGATCCGATCGATCACGTTCGGATCGATGCCGCTGCCCGTGTCGCCCACGCACAGCCGCACATAGGGGCCGCCCGGCAACGTGCACGTGGTGACGACGTGCATGGAGTTGAGTTCGACCGTGTCGACCGATACCGTCACGGTGCCTTCGCCCTTGATCGCCTGCACGGCGTTGGCGCAAAGATTCATCACCACCTGGTGCAACTGGGTCGGGTCGCCCATCACGCCTGCGTTGCCGGCGGCCAGCGTCTGCTCGATGCGGATGCCGGAAGGTAGCGATCCGGCCACGACTTCGAGGACTTCGCTCACGACCGACTGCACATGCACCGGAACCTGTTCACCCATTCCGCTGCGGCTGAACGCGAGGATGCGCTCGACCAGCGCCTTGGCGCGCATGCCCGCACTCATGGCAGCATCGATGTGGCGCCGCAGGGCCGTGTTGTCCCCCGCCTCCTTCTGCACCATTTCGCCGTAGCCGAGGATGGCCGCGAGAATGTTGTTGAAGTCGTGCGCTACGCCGCCGGCGAGCGTTCCCATCGCTTCGAGGCGCTGCGTCTGCCGCAACTGGGCCTCGAGCCGGTCGCGCTCCGCCTCGGCGTGTTTGCGGTTGGTGATGTCCTCGATCGAACCCGCCATGCGGTAGGCGCGGCCGTTGGCATCGCGCACGGCAATGCCGCGGTCGTGATACCAGCGCCAGTCGCCGCTCGGATGCAGCATTCGATACTCGACCTCGAACGTTTTCGCTCTACCCTGAAGATAGTCGGCGAGCGCTTTGCGCACGCGCAACCGGTCGTCAGGGTGATGCGTCCAGTGCGCCATCCACTCGCGCCGCGGCCGCGGCGCCTCTTCCGCTTCGTGGCCGAAAAGTTCCTGCGCGCGTGCCGACAGGAACAGCACGTCGCTCGCCAGGTCCCAGTCCCAGACACCCTGGTTGACTCCGGCAACCGCAAGCTGATAACGCTGCTCCGATTCGCGCTGCGCCTCTTCGGCCTGCTTGCGCGCGTTGATGTCGCTCACGGAGCCGGCCATGCGCAGCGGCCGTCCTGTCGCGTCACGCACGCACAGGCCGCGCACCCGGATCCAGCGATAAACGCCGTCGGCGTGGCGCACGCGGTACTCGCCCTCGTAAAGTGGCGTGTCGCCGTTCATGTGCGCCTGCGTGGCAGCGTTGCGCTCGTCGGCGTCGTCCGGGTGCACCTGAACGTCGGCGAACCAGACGTCCTTGGGTTGCACTTCCGGCCCCGGCGGCAGGCCATACAGCTCGCGCGCGCGCGCCGACGCAAAGACCTGATTCGTCTTCTGGTCCCAATCCCAGATTCCGTCGTCCGAGCCAGCGACCGCAAGCGCAAATCGATCCTTGACGATGCGCAGCGTCGCTTGTGCCGCCTGCAGGCGCTCGAGCTTGCGCGTCAGGAGCAGCAGGAAGAACCCGGCCAGGGCGGCGAGCGCAACCGTGCGCCCGGCCGTGCCTAGCGCCTGGTCGCGCCAGGGAGCGAGCGCGACCGCGACGTCGCGGCTGACGATGACGGCGAGCGGATAGTCGGCAACCATCTGCATGCTCGCGAGGCTCTCGCCTCCCTCGACCGAGCTCACGTTGCGCACCGGCCCGTCGCGCCCGGCGGCAGCCGCTGCAAGCATGGTGTCGAACAGCTGCAGGCGCTGACCGAACGCCGCTTCGGACGGCGGAAAACGCGCCACCAGCGTGCCATTGGTGTGAACGAGCGTGACCTTGGTTCCGCGCTCGAGCCGCACATTGCGGTAGAAGTCCTCGAAGTATTCGATGCGCACGCGCGCGCCGATCAGCCCGGCGAACGCACCGCCCGGCGTGTGCAGCCGGCGCGCAAGCGGAAACATCCACTGTCCGTCGCGCGGGCTGCGGATCACTTCGCTGACGGCGAGATCGATCGACGCGTCATCGCGCACCATGGCGAAGCCTTGCAACTGCGCGATGCTTGTCCCGGCGCGCGGTTGCAGCCAGGAGATCGCCAGCGGCTCGCCGTGTGCGTCGAACAGGGACAAACCGTCGATCTGGATCAAGCCGACTGCCTGCTGGCGCAGGTACGCATGCAGGTCCTCGGGACTGAGCTTCGCGAGCCGTCCCCCCTCGTGCTCCGCTGCCACGTGCCGCAGCACGACGTCGACCGCCTGCAGGGTGCGCGT
>DASQAE010000376.1:0-1986 GCA_035635915.1 Burkholderiaceae bacterium
AACGCCGGCGTGCGACCCAATACGATCCTGCGCTGGTCGACCTGTTCCTGCGCGATGCGAATGCGCTGCTCGACGAGGCGCGGCGCGAGGCGCGTTGGGACGCAGTGCTGGCGCTCGAACCGGGCGCGCGTCTCGAGATGAGCGAGGCACAACTCGACAACGCGTGCGATGTGCTCGCCGACTTTGCCGACATCAAGTCGTCATGGACGCTGCAGCATTCGCAGCGGGTTGCGCTCTGCGCGCAGCAGGCGGCGCTCCGCGCCGGCCTTGCGCCGGCCGATTGCACGCTGGTCCGACGCGCAGGCCTGCTGCACGATGTCGGGCGCGTGGGAGTTTCCGCCGGTATCTGGAGCAAGAACGCCGCACTCACCGACGGCGAATGGGAGAAAGTTCGTATGCACGCGTACTACACCCAGCGTGTGCTCGCCCGATCATCCGCACTGGCGCGCCTGGCCGAAGTCGCATCGTGCGCACATGAACGTGCCGACGGAGGCGGGTATTTTCGCGGTGCGGGCGGCCGATCGCCCGAGTCCGCGGCGCGCATCCTCGCTGCGGCCGATGTCTTTTGCGCCATGACCGAGGAGCGACCGCATCGCGCGGCGTTAACGCCCGATAACGCTGCGCGCGAACTGCAGGCGGAGGTACGTGCCGGGCGGCTCGATGGCGGCGCCGTCGAAGTGGTGCTGGCGGGTGCCGGCCAGGCGCTGGCGCCGCTCAAACGCTCGCGTCCCGCCGGGCTCAGCGAGCGCGAAGCCGAAGTGCTCGGCTTGATCGCGCGTGGCAATTCGAACAAGGAAATCGCGCGCCTGCTCGGTATCGCGCCGAAGACCGTGGACAACCAGGTGCAAAGCGTCTACGCCAAGGCCGGTGTGCGAACGCGCGCAGGTGCAACGCTGTTCGCGATGGAAAACGGGCTCGTGCCTCCTGCCAGTCGGCCGCGATAGGGCATTCGCCCCATTCTGGTTGACGCGTCGAACACCTACGCTTTCTCCCACACCACAAGGGAGGATCTATGGACCGAATGGAACTGACGCGGCTCTCTGCCGCCACTCTGGCGCAATCGATCGCACGCGGCGACCTCAGCGCGCTCGAGGTGACCGAAGCCGCGATCGCACGCATCGAAGAGGTCAATCCGCGCATCAACGCGGTGGTGGTAAAGCGCTATGACCAGGCGCGCGCAGAAGCGCGCAATATCGACGCCCGCCGCGCGCGCGGCGAGCCGCTGCCGGCGCTGGCGGGTGTGCCGGTGACGATCAAGGAGTGCATCGACCTTGCCGGCACACCATCGACGTTCGGGTTGCCCTGGCGCGCGGGCATCAAGGCCGAGCAGGACGAAACCCACGTCGCGCGCTTGCGCGCTGCTGGTGCGGTGGTGCTCGGAAAAACCAATGTCGCGCAACTGCTCGCCTACATCGAAAGCGACAACCCGGTTTACGGTCGCAGCAGCAATCCGTGGCACCTGGATCGTGTGTGCGGTGGTTCGAGCGGGGGCGAGGCCGCGATCGTCGCCGCCGGCGCTTCGGCGCTCGGGCTTGGCACCGACATCGGCGGCAGCGTGCGTTATCCGGCGCACTTCTGCGGCATCGCGAGCATCAAACCGACCACGGGTCGCTGCGACGATACGGGTCGATACAGTTTTTCCGTCGGTCAGCGCAGCATCTTGAGCCAGGTCGGATTGCTCGGACGGCACGTCGAGGACCTCGCACTCGGCCTCGAGGTCATCAACGGCGGGCGTGATCCTGCAACCTTGCCGCCGCGCCCGCTGGGAGACTGGGGCACGGTCGACGTTTCCAAGTTGCGCGTCGGCTTTTACCTGGACGACGGCGTGTTTCGCTCCGCGCCCGCGGTCAAACGCGCCGTGCGCGAAGCCGCGGCCGCACTCGCGGGCGCCGGCGCAAAGGTCGTTCCATGGCAGCCGTATCAGACCGGCCAAGCGATGCGCCTGTTTTTCGCGCTGCTCGGAGGCGACCGGCTGCAGACACTCAA
>DASQAE010000377.1:0-2343 GCA_035635915.1 Burkholderiaceae bacterium
CCCGGCGCGTCGGTCAAGTTGATGACCGACGGCATCCTGCTCGCAGAAACGCAGGGCGATCCGACGCTCGACGCCTACGACACGATCATCATCGATGAGGCGCATGAGCGCTCGCTCAACATCGATTTCCTGCTGGGGTACCTCAAGCAGCTGCTGCCGCGCCGGCCCGATCTGAAACTCATCATCACCTCGGCGACGATAGATGCGGAACGTTTCGCCGCTCATTTCGCGTCCCCGGCTGGACCTGCGCCAGTGGTCAACGTTTCAGGGCGACTTTATCCAGTCGAAATCCGCTATCGCGCCTACCGCGATGAAGACGACGCCTATGACCGCACATTGATGGACGGCGTCGTCGATGCAGTGGATGAATGCGCGAGTGCCGGCCGCGGCGATGTGCTGGTCTTTTTGCCCGGCGAGCGCGAGATTCGCGAGGCTGCAGAGGCGCTGCGCAAGCATCATCCGTCAGCCACCGAGATCCTGCCGCTGTTCGCGCGCCTTTCCGCCGAGGAGCAGGAACGGGTGTTCAAGCCTTCGGGCGCGCGCCGCATCGTGCTCGCCACCAACGTCGCCGAAACGTCGCTGACCGTGCCGGGCGTGCGTTACGTCGTCGATTCGGGACTGGCGCGCGTGAAGCGCTACAGCTATCGCAACAAGGTCGAGCAGCTGCAGATCGAACGCGTGTCGCAGGCCGCAGCTAATCAGCGCGCCGGCCGTTGCGGTCGCCTGGCCGATGGCATCTGCATCCGCCTTTATGACGAAGCTGATTTCTTACGCCGGCCCCGGTTCACCGATCCTGAAGTGCTGCGTTCGTCCCTGGCCGGCGTCATCCTGCGCATGAAGGCGCTCGGCCTGGGCGATGTGAGGGCGTTTCCGTTCGTTGAGCCGCCTCCTGCGCGTGCCATCGCGGACGGGTTCGACCTGCTCGCGGAGCTCAACGCAGTCGATGACACCAACGAGCTCACGCCGGTCGGTAGCGAGCTCGCTCGTTTGCCTGTCGACCCGCGTATTGGTCGCATGCTGCTCGCGGCACGCGAACAGCAGGCGTTACAGGAAGTCCTGGTGATTGCCGCCGCCCTGAGCGTTCAGGATCCACGCGAGCGGCCAATCGAGGCGCAGCAAGCGGCGGATCAGTCCCATCGGCGCTTTGCCGATGAACGCTCCGACTTTCTGGCCTTCCTCAAGCTGTGGGAATTCGTCGGCGAACGCGTCGAGCACAAGAAGTCCAACCGCAAGCTCACCGACGATCTCAAGGCCAACTTCATTTCGCCCAGGCGCGTGCGCGAGTGGCGCGAGGTGCATTCGCAGCTCGCGGGCAGCGTCGGCGAACTAGGTTGGCGCATCAATACAACCGCTGCGACGTTCGAGCAGGTTCACCTTGCTCTGCTAGCGGGCTTGCTCGGCAACGTGGGTTTCAAGACACTCGACGCGGACTATCGCGAACCGCCGTACCTTGGCGCGCGTGGCGTCAAATTCCACGTCTGGCCCGGCTCGCCGCTCGCGAAGAAAGGAGGTCGTTGGGTCATGGCTGCAGAGCTGGTCGAAACCTCGCGCCTGTTTGCGCGCACGATCGCGACGATCGATGCGCAATCGCTGGAGCGGGTCGGCACGCACGTATTGAAGAAATCCTGGGCGGATCCGCACTGGGAGAAAAATGCGGGCCAGGTAATGGCGTTCGAACGCGCAACGCTCTACGGACTGTTGGTCTACAACCAGCGCCGCGTGCCATACGGCGCCAAGGATCCGACGCTCGCGCGCCAGCTTTTCATCCGTGGCGCGCTTGTCGACGGTGACTACGAAACGAACGCGCCGTTTTGGCTCCACAACCGCAGGCTGCTGCGCGAGATACGCGAACTCGAGCACAAATCGCGCCGGCCGGACGTCCTGGTCGACGACGAACTGATTTTCGCGTTCTACGACGCGCTGATCCCACGCGAAGTCAACTCCTCGGCGCAGTTCGAAAAATGGCGGCGCACCGCGGAGCAGGCGAATCCGAAGGTGCTGTTCCTCAACCGCGACGAGTTGATGCGCCACGAGGCGGCAGGCGTTACCACCGACCTCTTCCCGAAGGTCTGGTCGATGCGCGGCGTCGATGTGGCGCTTTCATATCACTTCGAACCCGGCAGCGCGCGCGACGGCGTCACGCTGACCGTGCCGCTGTTTGCTCTCAACCAGATCGACCCAGTGCGTTGCGAGTGGTTGGTACCCGGCATGCTGAAGGAGAAGGTTCATCTCTTGCTCAAGAGCTTGCCGCAAAAGGTGCGCCGGAGGTGCGTGCCACTTCCCGGGTACGCGGCGCAATTCGCTTCCCGCAACGCAGAGCGCATGGCACAGCCGGAAAAACCG
>DASQAE010000378.1:0-4424 GCA_035635915.1 Burkholderiaceae bacterium
CGCCGGGCCATGATCCTTCCGTCATCACGGTGGGTGCGGCGAACCTGCATGGCACGGTGACGCGTGACGACGACACCGTGACCGGTTTCAGCTCGCGTGGGCCGACGCGCGGGCACGCCACTGTCGATGGCAAGGCATGGATCGACAACCTGCTCAAGCCGGATCTGGTTGCACCGGGCAACCGATTGGTCGGTGCTCTTTCTTCGAACATTCTTGGCGCCCGATCATCGTGGAATCTGCTCGCCACGATGCATCCTGAACTCGCGAGCGTGCCGGGCGCAGCACAGGCGCCCAACCGCACGCTGATGGAATTAAGCGGTACCTCGGTCGCCGCGCCGGCCGTGTCGGGCGCCGTCGCGCTCATGCTGCAGGTGAATCCGGGTCTTACGCCGCCGCTGGTCAAGGCGATCCTGCAATACACGGCGCAGCCGATCGACAAGGCGAATCTGCTGCAACAGGGCATCGGCTTGTTGAACGTCGAAGGTGCCGTGCGCCTCGCAGCAGCGTTGCGCACCGACATCGGTCCGGCCATCGCCGCCGGCTCGTTGCGACCGGGCGATCCGCTGCTCGCCAAGGGCAAGGCGCTGCCGACTGCCAGGTCGACCCTCAACTGGCAGACGTTCAACTGGAGCCGGCTGGTTACCGCAGGGGGTAACCACGTGCTTTCAGGCGATGCGCTGTTTACGCAATACCAACCGATCTGGGATCCGACGCTTAACTGGACGCGCCAGATCGTTCTGCGCAGCACAGTGCGCTATTGGCCGCTCACCGGAAACAAGATCCCAACTTCTATCAGCGAAAGCCGCGTCATCAACCAGAAACTGGTGACACCGGGTGTGGTCTGGATGAGCGTGCCGAAGTCCACGGCCGCCGGACCGTTCGTGCTCACCTCCGATCTTGCGCAGCAGGCGGTGATGGGGCGCGGTTTCATCCTCAGCGAAGGTTTCATCCTCAGCGAGGGCTTCATCCTGAGCGAGGGTTTCATTCTCAGCGAGGGTTTCATCCTGAGCGAAGGCTTCATCCTCAGCGAAGGTTTCATCCTGAGCGAAGGTTTTATCCTCAGCGAGGGTTTCATCCTGAGCGAAACGTTGCGTGATCCGGCCTCGAGCGCCGATCCGTACGTTTTCGGAGAGCGGTGATAGGACCGGCCGGTCTCGGCCTGGTTTCTGGTTCCGCACCGGCACGAATCTTGGGCGCCATGGACAAGAACGAAAGCGGCCGTGGCGCCGGCAGCGGCGGACCTCCGCAGGAAAGCGGTACCCGCCGCTGGGCCGCGCGCCTCGGGTGGCAAGCGTTTCATCGCGCGCATCTGCACGACTATGGTCCGGGCGCGACCCGGCTTTGGGTAGCGGTTGCGCTCTGCGGCTTCCTGGCGCTGGCGATCTCGGCGGCGAAACTCGCGCATCTGCCGGCGAGCGAGTTGGTGCAGATCCTCGGCTGGGTAGCGATCACCGCGATTGCCGCAGCGTTCCCGATCCACATTCCCCGCACCAAGTATTCGATCGCAACCTGCGACACCGTGATTTTTCTGTTGCTGGCGATGTACGGCACCGCCCCCGCGGCGTTCGCAGCCAGCGTGGAATGCCTGATCGGCGCGGTGCGCACTTCGTCGCGCTTGAGCAGCCGCATTGCGAGCCTGGCTGCAGCACCCGCAGCGATGGCGATCGGCGGCTCGCTGTTCGAACTGATCGGTCCATGGCTGCAATACCAGGGGCTGCCGGGTGCGGCCGCGCACATGGCGGCGCTTGCCGTCGGCGCACTGGTGTATCTCGCCATCAGCACGATCTCTCTGATGCAGATCGTGTATCTGAAGCGCGGCAAGCGGCTCACGATCGTCGAATGGTTCGGCAGCACGAGCTGGGTCGGCACGCTTTATCTCGTTTCGGCCGTGCTGGCGGGTGTGTTGTCGCTCAACGCGCAGCAGTTCGGCCGCTCCGCCGCGGTGGTCGGCGTGGTGATCATCGGCGCGTCGCTCGCGCTGCTGCGGGTCCATTTTCGGCGCCAGAGGGCCGACTTCGAGGCGCACGAAGCGCGTGTCGCCGCGGCCGAGCTCGAAGCGGAGCAGAACCAGAAGCGCTTTCTCGCGGCGTTCACGCACGCGTCGATCGGGATGGCGATTGTCTCGCCCGAGGGCGTCGTATTGCAGGCCAACCAGGCCTTGTCGACGCTGCTCGGCTACACCGAAGCGCAGGTGTTGCGACGCGAGTTTCGCAGCCTGCTGCACCCGGGTGACGCCGGGCTGCTCGAACGCCACGTAAGCGGCGTCGTCGCGCGGCGGGCGGATTCGTTTTCGATCGAACTGCGTTGCGTGGGCGCGGACGAACGCGAGACGTGGATTTCGCTCCACTGTGCGCTCTTCGATGACCATGCGACCTCCGACGCCGGCTTGATCTACCAGCTGCACGACATCTCCTCGCGCCGCCGTGCCGAGGGCGAGTTGCTGCACATCGCTTATCACGACAGCCTCACCGATCTTGCCAATCGCAATTGTTTTCAGGAGCGCCTGAACGTCGCGGTTGAACACAGTCGTTCCGACCGTCGTTTTGGCTTCGCGGTCATGTATCTCGACCTGGACCGCTTCAAGGTCGTCAACGACAGCCTGGGGCATCCGGCCGGCGATGAATTGCTGAAGGAGGTCGCGCGGCGCCTGAACGCATGCGTGCGTCCGCGCGACCTGGTTGCGCGCCTGGGAGGCGACGAGTTCGCGATCCTGCTCGAAGAAACGCATCGCCACGAGGATGTGATCGCGCTGGCCGAGCGGCTGCTGCAAGCGCTGGATCAGCCCGTGAACATCAATGGCACCGAGGTGCGGCCGCTGGCGAGCATCGGCGTCACGTTCAGCGACCTTGGTTATCGCGAACCGAACGAGATGCTGCGCGACGCGGACATCGCGATGTACAAGGCGAAGGCCGACGGCAAGGCGCGACTGGTGATATTCGACGCCAGCCTGCACGAGCAGCTTGGGCACAAGCTGCAGCTCGAAGCGGATCTGCGGCGAGCGATCGACGATGGAAAGTTATCGCTCGAGTATCAGCCTCTGTACGACCTGGAGCCATTCCGGGTGCATGGTTTTGAGGCCTTGGCGCGCTGGGTGCATCCGACGCGCGGCGTAATCAGCCCGGCTGTGTTCATCGCACTGGCAGAGGAGGCCGGCTGCATCGAGAGCCTGACGCGCTGGGCTATCGACGAGGCGGTGCGGCAACTCTCCGCGTGGCGCAGCCAGGCAGCGCACCTGCGCAACCTCGTGATGCACGTCAACGTTTCCGGCAAGGACCTCTCGCGCCAGCAACTGGTGCCGCACGTACGCGATGTGCTGCAGCGTTACAAGCTGCCTGCCAACCTGCTCACGCTCGAGATCACCGAGACCACCTTGATGCAGCAGCGCGAACTGGCACTGCGCACGCTAGCTCAGCTGCGCGCATTGGGCGTGCGTCTGAGCATCGACGACTTCGGCACCGGCTACTCGTCGCTTGCCTATCTCAGCACGCTGCCGTTCGACTGCCTGAAGATCGACCGTTCGTTCGTGATCGGCATGCACAAGAGTGCGCAGAACGTCGAGATCGTGCGCGCCGTGCTTTCGCTCGGGCGCTCGCTGAACAAGACGGTGATCGCGGAGGGCATCGAGACGCACGACCAATTGTTGCGCCTGAAGGAACTCGGCGCACCGATGGGCCAGGGTTACCTGCTCGCGCGGCCGCTGGCGGCGCACCAGGTGCAGGAAAGTTTCGTCGAGGGCGCGGCCGCGCTTTGATCGTTTACGCGGCGTTCCGTCCGCCGTGCACGATCAGTTCGCGGCTCCGGGTCGAGTCCGGGTCGCGATGTGTTCGGCCTCGGCACGCTCCGCGCGCGCTTTGAGCGCATCGTTCATCGCGCGAAACGCCGGCGTCAGGTCGCGCCGCAGCCCCAACCACACGAACGGCACCGCAGCGCCACGGAAGCGTTCGCTCTGATGAAACCGCACGCCGCCCGCCGCCAGCGATTCGATGCGGAAGCGGCGCTCCGAGGCGAACACCGACGGGATTCCCCACTTGCCAAGCCAGTACAACTCGCTCGGCTCGCGCACGTGCTTGACCGTGCGCCGGACCGTCGTGGCGCGGCCAGTGCTCGCAAAGCGGGCGCCGGTTCCGCGGCGCTGGGTGATCAGGATCGTGTCGCCGCGATGCGCGGCACCAAGGATGTTGCGTACCAGCGGATTCCAGCGCCGGTAGGTGGCGAAGTCGGTGAGGATGTCCCAGACCAGCGATGCGCCGGCGTTGATATCGATATGGGTGGAGATTTCACGCATTGGGCAGTATGGACCTTTCATTCGCAGCGTCGCTGCTTTTGGCCGCCGATCGGGCCGCCGATCGGGCCGCCGAGACGCGAGTGCGACGCCGTCCGTCAGACATGGCTACGGGCACGTCCCGAGGCTACCGGGTGCCGTG
>DASQAE010000379.1:0-3391 GCA_035635915.1 Burkholderiaceae bacterium
GTTTCCATCTGGCGCAAGATCGAGGGCCAGTGGAAGTGGATCGTCGACCTCGGCGTGCAGGGACCGCCGAAGGCGAAGTGAAGCGATCGGTGCCCATTTCGGCGCGGCAAACGGCCTCGACTTGGCGCGCGCCTTGCTTATCCTTCAGGCATGCAGTGGCATGCACTCACGACCGTGGCACTCGACGTCGATAGCGGCATCGCGCCGGGCCGCGCGCGGGCGATTACCGACGCGCTCTGCCGGCGCATCGTGGCGCTGCTGGTGATACGCGCCGGAAGAGCGGAGCCGCTCGCCAGCGCGTGTCTCTACTGGAGCCAGGGGCACCTGATTCTGCTCACCTGCCGTCACGTATTCGACGACGGCGCCAGCCTTGGCGACCTCGCGCTTCCGCTGGGCGTCACAGGTCGATTGATTGCGCTGCCGATGCTCAGAGCGCGTTTCGTCGAGCACCCCGAGCGCGATATCGCCGCCATCGATCTTTGCCCACGACGCGCGCGTGATGCGTTGCAGCGGCACTGGTTTCCGGTTCCGTTGCCCGCAATGTCCGAAACAAACGCGGCGACTTCGGACCGTTTGGTGGTCGCCGGTTATCCGTACGCACAGATGCGGCGCCTTGACGGCGCCGTCTACGCCAGGCCGATCGTTTTTTTCGCCCGCGCGATGGTTGCGTCGGTCGCGCCACTGCAGGCGCGTTATGCGCGCACCGCGCTGCGCCTCGATGGCACTTTGGTGCACTCTCCTGCGTTGGATGGCCTATCCGGCGCGACCGTATGGACGGTCAGCGACGAGCGCGACGACGTCGAATGTCTTCTGTTGCCTGCCGGTGTGCAGTGCGCCTTCAAGCATGACGAGTATGTGCGCGGCGAGCCCATTGCCGCCGCGCGCGAAATGGTGGCGCGACTCGTCGCGCACTGACCAGCAACGGGCGTTGCGCGGGTCGCGCTTGGTCAGCCGTGCGCCCAGCGCGAATGTTTCGGCAGGCTGGCCTGCAGGAAGGCCATCTGGTCGGCGAGGATGCGCCGATTGCTGAGGATAAAACCTTCGTTGCGGCACACCGCGTAAGGCACGTACAGAAGCGGCATGTGCGCTTCCTCCGGCCGCCGATTGCCCTTGCGCGTGTTGCACGAGCGGCACGCGGTCACGACGTTGGTCCACCCATGCTGGCCGCCACGCGACACCGGCACGATGTGTTCGACGGTCAGGTCGCCCTCGGCAAAATGGTCGCCGCAATAGGCACAGACATGACGGTCGCGTGCGAACAGGCGGTGTTTGGTCAGCCCGACGTGAGCATGCCCGAGAGGGATTCGATGCCGGCCACGGATCATCACGATCGAACTGGTGATGAACTCCGAACGCAGGCCCGAATCCTCCTGCAGGCCGCCGGTCATTGAAAACAGGTTTTCGCCCAGATCCGTCAGAACCTTGCCCGCGGCGTAGTAGCGCGCGGCACGCATGAGATGCGCCCAACGAACCGGCTGGCCTTGGGCATCGATGATCAGTATTCGTGGGTCGGACGGGTCTGCGGGCATAGGCGTCATATTGCCATGCGAAAGCCCGCTTTGCAGCGTCGCGGTGCACGAGCAAGCCGCTCAGGCCTGTATTGCCATGGAGCCAGCGCGGTTGCAGCGATCCGCCTTCTAGTGCGACGCGGCTAGTTGCGACCCTGATTGTCGTTTGCGAGGAACCGCGGGTCCGGTCCGTTCTCAGCACGCCTGAAAACACCGGCCGGATCGAACATCACCGTCATGACGGAGTTGAAGACCCCCGATTCGCGGTACGGATAGAGCCATCCTGTCAACTTGCTTGGCGGGTAGTACTCAACCTTCCATGGCGTTCCCAGATCACGCCGTACGCTCGCCTGGTTGTCGCTCCCCGGTTGCAAGCGCGCGAAGTGTGCTTCGTCGCGCACCTGGTCGACCCGGGCTACGCGCCCGTCACGATCGAGGTCGACCATCCACGAGCGTTGCATCCACTCGCCACGGTTGTACTCGAAGCGTTTGCCGCCATCAGGCAGCGCGAATTCGCTGTCCGGCTTGCCGAATTTGCCCAGAACGTCTTTTTCCGTCGCGCCCGGCGTTAGCGAGTCGGGCGCCGCACACGCGCCAAGGATCAGCGCGGCCGATGCAGCCGCGATCCATGCGCGCAGGCGCGCAGCACGATGCGCGAGCTTGGCGAACGACATGAGGGCCTCCTGGACAGCGCTGGAGATCCAGCAATTGTCCACGTAGAGTGCCACGCGCGCGCGAAGTTTCAACGGGTCGCGAGAGTCAGCGCACTTCCCCGAACAGGGGAAAAACAATGCGATGGTTGCTGCGGATCATTGGTGCGTTGATGCTGCTCGTAGTCGTGCTTGCAGTGATCGGTTTGTTGTTGCCTTCGCACTTTCGCGTCGAGCGCAGCGTCGAGGTCGCGGCGTCACCGGAGAAGATTTACGCCGGGATGGAGTCCGCAGGCGCGCTCACGATTGCGTCAGCGGCGGGCAACGCGCTTGTGACTTGGACCAACGAAGGCGATCTCGGGCGCAATCCGATGGGCTGCTGGTTCGGCTTGATGATGGACCGCTGCGTCGGTGCCGACTTCAATGCCGGCCTGGCGAACCTCAAGCGACTCGCGGAAAGCGGTTAAGCAACGAGACCGGCCCGCACGGGCGGGCCCGGGGAAACGCTGGTTACTTGGTGGCGTCGGTGCGTTTGGTCGGGTAGTTGATCCAGATCACCTGAGTGCCGAAAACGCGTGCGGCACGTTCGATCTGTGCAATGCGCACATAGTCGATTTCGGTGTCAGCGGTGTTGGCTGACATGTTGGCACAGCTCGCAAGCAGGGCTGCACCGGCAACGCCCAGCAGCTTCGCCACGACGTGTACCTGCACGATCCTCATGACGCCTCCCTGTAGCGGCCGTAGTGCCGCGTGAACAATTTATCCCTAGTGTGGACGGACGCAAGAGGGGGGCGACGAAACCGCCGGGGCAACGACCGAGTTCGCGCCGGGTTGGCGCGGGCGCCGTTGCAGCGCAAGAGATGCGAACATCCTCCCGGATCCAAACGAGGGATTCGATGCGATCGAGCCTGGCCGTTGTTCTTGCCCTTGCCGTCCACCCGGTCGGGGCACAGATGCATGAGCCCCCGGCCGCAATCGAGTCAGTCCTTGCCCCTGGGGCGTTCGATGAGTTGTGCTTCGAACTCAGCGCCGGCCAATCGATGCGGTACACCTTCGACGCCGATGCTCCGCTCGACTTCAACATCCATTGGCACCGAGGCAAGGACGTCCTGTTCCCAGTCAAAATTGATGCCGTTGCGCGTCTGGGCAGTGTGTTCCGCTCGTCAGATAAGCAGCCGTATTGCCTGATGTGGACCAACCGCGCCCGCGTTCCCGTGGCGTTGCGCGCGCGCA
>DASQAE010000380.1:0-5233 GCA_035635915.1 Burkholderiaceae bacterium
CTGATGTGCAGTGCCGGCGTGGCGCACCGTCAAGGGTGCGACGCGAAGAAGACGATGTGTCCCGCCGGGTCTGCGACGATGATTTCGCGCGCGCCGTAAGGCGTCGTGCGCTCCGGTATCACCTCGGGCCAGTCGCGAAGCGCGGTTCGGATCGGGGCCAGGTCGTCCACTTCGAGGTAGAGCACGGCGCGGTGAGTTCCGGCGGCAATCGGCGGGACGTCCTTTTCGACCGAAACCACACTTTGCATCATCACCTCGACATTGCCGCGGCGCAGGATCACGAATCCGAGTTCATTTCCTTCCGGCACTTCGACAACTTTCTCGAACCCGAGGCGATCGATCCAGAACGGCAGACAGGTTTCGATGCGGGGGACGACGAGATTGGGTGTCAGCTTCTTCATGCACCGATCATGCGCGCAAGAACAGCGATCGGATTGGAAAAATGGAACCTCGTGCATCGAGCATGCTGCGCGGCGCGGCGCCGATGAGTGCGCGGAAGTCGCCGGCCATGTGCGCCTGATCGAAGTAACCCGTCGTGGCCGCCACGTCGGCGACATTGGCGTGCGGCTGCCGCTGCAGCAACGTGACAGCGCGCTGCATGCGGGCAGTCCGGGCGAGATGTTTCGGACCGACGCCGACGTGCGCGTGGATCATGCGAGTGAGATGCTGTCGGGTCCAACCCAATCTGCGCGCGAGCGTTTCGATCGCGGGCGGAGATGGGGCACAGATCGCTTGCACTGCGTATTGCACGCGCGAGTCGGGCGGCGCAAGTCGCGTCGCCTTCGCAAGCAGCGATGCTTCGAATCGCCGTGCGACGTGGACGACATCATCGATCTCGGCGAGCCCCGGCGGGACCAAACGGCTTGCGCCGAGGTCGGCGCACAGGCACCGGGTGTCCGTCAGTTCATCGGCCGCAATACGTAGAAACGGAACCGCGCCGCCCGGACGAAAACGCACGCCGACGAGGCGCACGGCTGCGTCGGGTGCAAACACGAAAGCGCGCGTCAATGCTCCGACGACAGAGCCTGTCCCGCCTTGCATGCAGTCCACGATGATGTCGATGCATCCGTCCGGAAGGATCCGTACCGGATCGGCGCGCGGCGCTGCACTGTCCGTCCGTGTCCAAAAGCGGTCGACGAACGGCTGCAGCGCTGGATGAGGTATGAGTTCCTGATACACGATTAGCGAAAGCGCTCAAGTCTCGCCTTCGGATGCGCAGGATACGGCGCCGATGCAGGCGCGGGAACTGCGCGCTCGCCAAGGCAGACGATAGTTGCTTAGCTTGTTTCAGAGCGTTGCGCTTTCCACTGCGCATATTCCGCGGGCAGACAGACCGCGCACGGCCGATAGCCCGCGGCCCTGGCGTCGCGCTCATTCAGGAAGAACACGCGATTCTTGAAGTAGCCGTCGCGTGCGAGTGCTTGCAGCGCCGCGCGGCAATCGAGGCGACCGTACAGGCGTCGCTTGCGATGTCCGCCCAAGGTGCCCGGCACGCGGCTCTCGTAAGGATTGCCGTCGTGGCTGATCAGCGTCCATGTTCTCGTGCTGTGGTCGGGCGCCTTGCCACTCATCGTGCGTTCGTTCAGACGTCGAGTTGCGCCTGCGCCGCATGCGTGCCGATCGCCGCGCCTTCGTGCTCGAGCAGCCAGCGCTTGCGATGCAGACCCCACGCGTAGCCCTTGAGTTCTCCGTCCGCGCCGATCACACGGTGACACGGCACGACGATGGCGATTGGATTGGCGCCAACGGCCGCACCGATGTCCTTTGCCATGCGCGGATCGGTGTAGCCCAGCTTGCGTGCGAGTTCGCCGTAGGTGACGACCTGGCCCGCAGGGATGGTGCGCAACGCTGCCCAGACCTGCTGCTGTAGCTCGTTGCCATTTGTGCTTGGCTGGACATCGTCGAGCGCGTTCAGGTCGCCCGCGAAGAAACGATCCAAGTGCGTTTCGATGGCGCCGGCAGATGCTGCATCGACGAGCTCATATTCGCCGCAGTGCTCCTTGAGCACCCGATGCAGGTGGGTTCGATGATCGGCGAAGTCCAACGCACGCAAGCGTTGTTGTTCGTCGGTGACCAGCAGTATTTCGCCGAGCGGCGAAGCGATATGGTTCAGAAGGAGTTTCACGATGTGCCCTGCGTGAAGTCGTTGATGTGGGTAGCAATCTACGACTCCACCGGGCACCGCACACTCCGCCGCTTGCGGTGCAATTCGCAAGCGTGGAGGTCGAAGAGCGGGCAGTGATCTAGTTGACTACCACCGGCGCGGATTGTCCGGCCTGCGATCGCGCCAATTCGGAACGCCGTCTCCGTCGCGGTCACGATCAGCGCGGTCGTAAATTCCGTCGCGGTCGTGATCGTACGAGCGATAGTGCCGATGGTGGTAGTGGTCCTCCTCGACTGGCACTGCGATGCACGCGGTGAGACCGGTCGCCGCGGCGACACCTAGCGCAAGACAAAGTTTCTTCCACATGGCTCCACCCACAAGGTTGTGCTCGATCCTTTGTTCGAGCACTGCCTTGAGAGCGAGTTCCTGGATCGGCTGCGGACGCGGCGTGCACCTACAACGTCCTGTTGCCGAGTGCTGCAGCGCGAGCGAGCTAGGGCCAGACGTTGGCGTTCTCGGCGAAGTCCTCTCGCTGCGGGCGCACTACACAAAAGCGCTGCCCGGTCGGCGCCTGCATCACCCACCAGCGCTTGATCTGCGCGACCCGGGTCGCACCAAGCGCCTCGAGGCGGCCCACCTCGGCTTCGATGTCGTCGGTCTCGATATCGATATGCACGCGACTCGCGTGTTCGACTTGTTGCACCAGCACGGTCGGCTGATCGGCCGGCATTTCGAGGGCGCGATAGCCGACATTCAAAGGGTCGTTCAGCACACGCACTTCGGCGCCGAGCGCAGCGCCCCAGAAGGCGGCGTCGCGCGCGACCTCGGTTCCCTGGCAATCGATCACGATGGTTCCGAGCCGGCTCTTGTGCATTTGTGATCCTCCTCGTTGGTGGGTGAGCAGTAGCAGCGAGCAATCGATAAGCCCTCGACGCCTGGCGACGTTTCTTCTACGGATCAAGGCTCACGTGGTGATTCTCGCCGGGCGCAGAGTCGCCGCATGCCAGATACTCGCGTCCACTTTGATCCGTATTCGCTTCTTGTTGGAGCCCGCGCACGCGGCTGCTTCACCTGTCGCTATTTTCAAGGTCGCTACTTCTGCGGTTACCACGTTCTGTGCGAGCGGCCCGGCGGTGTTCCGGTAGTCGGCACCCCGCAGCACGGTTGCGCGTACTGGGAGCGTGAGCCGGGAAGTGACGATGAATAGACCGCAAGAAGGGCAGAGCGGTACGGTCCGTTGGATCAATGATGGGTCGTGCAAGATTCGAACTTGCGACCGTTCCGCAAGCGGCGCGACGAGTCGTCGCCGCCTATGCGTAAGCCCGTGAGCGAGACGAGGACTATCAACGGTCGTCCGTGGCTGCCAGGCATCGTACGAGGCATCGCGAAACTAGATATATGGCCCCCGCAGGATCGTTGACTGCAATGGGAAGTGTGTAGTTCGCAGGCTTCTCGACATCTGCGGCCCCGCCAGGGCGGAACGTGAATGAGTCGGAAAAATGTCCGTCAGCTTCTCTGCATACGACCATTCCCAAAGGGCCGGTCTCGTCGATGGCAACCCGAAATTCGAACTCATAGGCCCGGCCGCAAAAGTCCACGCGGAATGAATTGTCTTGAAGACCGGACACAGTGATGCTCTGCTTGATTGGACTGACCGTGTCGTCCGACAAGCGAGCAACGCCGCCATGGAAGGATTTGAATCCAGCCGCAAGCGAGCCGTAGTTCGAACTGAGCCGCTTCAATACTTCGAGCGGATCGTCGAGGTTCGGCATATTCCCCTCCCTGCTGTGAGTACCCGTGCGTATATCTTGGAGAAGCCGCTGCGCGACATGTTGATGCGCAGACCGGGAGCGATCTTGAAGCTGTGTCGGAAGCGAAGAGCCATTGAGGAGTAGATGAGCAAACGGGGACTGCCGCGGGGACTAAACGGGAACGCGTGCAGTTTAGTGAGTGAACGCTATCGGCTGAATTGGCTTTGCCAATGGTGGGTCGTGCAAGATTCGAACTTGCGACCAACGGATTAAAAGTCCGCTGCTCTACCGACTGAGCTAACGACCCGTTCCGGAAAGGTGCTGCTTCGGGGAGCCGGCGGGAGCCGACGCAACGGCGAGCGGCGCATTATCCGGTTTCGCTGTCGAGGGCGTCAAACGCGCGCGCGAAGCAATGGCATGCGTGAGCACACGCTTGCCTTGCTACTGATGCGCAACGCGCCACGCCTGGTATTTCACGCCGCCGATCGCGCCGACGATGATCGCGCCGAACGCCAGAAACGATCCCAACGCGAGCGTCGAGAGACCGGTAATTCCTTGTCCGATCGTGCAACCGAGTGCGGTGACGCCGCCGAATCCCATCAGGATTGCGCCGACAAGATGATTGGCGGTGTCTTCGGTATTCGAAAACCCTTCCCAGCGAAAACGCCGCGCGCCGATCGCGTAGCTTGCGGATCCGGCGATCGTGCCGAGCACGGCGATCACGCCGACCGTCGCGACCTTGCTCTTGTCGCTCGCAAACATCAACCAGTCGAGCGTATGCGCGATCGGTGCAACGAACGTCAGTGATTCCATGCGTCCGCTCGCTGTCGCGACGTAGGTCGGTTCGAGCGTGAGCGGGTGCTCGGCCAGATGCCCGATATGTCCGGACACGTACCAGACGCCGACCACAACCGCGCCCAATGCGGCGCTACCGAGTACGTTCTCCGAAGTACGGAACTCGCGTAACCGAAGCACCCAGATCCCAATGAGCACCGCGAGCGCCGCCCCTATTACCGTATGCGCCGGCAGCGGTGGCAACCCAAGCGCGGCGCCGAGCAGTGAAGGAATGTCCTGGGTCGATGCCAGTTGGATCGCCAGCGGTTCGATCGCGCCGACGCGAAAAAGAGCGAGCGCGCCCTTGAGGGTGACGAACGCAGTGAGCCCGAGCACGAAAAAAACCACTACCGATTTCAGGTTGCCGCCACCAATCCGCACCAGCGTGCGGCTGCCGCAACCGCCCGCGAGCACCATGCCGAAGCCGAAGCACAATCCGCCCGCGAGATACGCAAACCAGGTGAAACGTGCGTTGGTGTAGATGGCGTCGGCGGTATCGATGGCGCCTGCCGCGACCAGCGCTTGCGTGCCGAGGATCGCGACG
>DASQAE010000381.1:0-3262 GCA_035635915.1 Burkholderiaceae bacterium
CACGGCACCACACTGTTGGCAGCACTGGCGCTTGGCGTCGCCGCTTATTGCGGCAACGCTGGCGCCGCCGCGGTCGGCCAGGGAGCGCCGGAGTTTGAGCTGCCCGGTGCCGGCGGCGCGGTGCGGTTGAGCGAGCTGCGCGGCAAGGTGGTTTACGTCGACTTCTGGGCTTCGTGGTGCACCCCGTGCAAGCAGTCGTTCCCGTGGCTCAACGAGATGCACGCGCGGTATGGCGCCCAAGGCCTGGAGATTGTCGGCATCAACGTCGATGCGCGGCGCAGTGATGCCGATCAGTTCCTGGCGCAGGTGCCGGCGCGGTTCAAGCTGGCGTTCGACGCACGTGGCGATACGCCGGGCCGTTACGCCGCCAAGGGAATGCCGACTTCGTTTCTGATCGGGCGCGATGGCACGATCGTCGCCACGCACGTCGGTTTCCGGGTGGACGACAAAGGCCGGTTCGAGGAAGAGATTCGCCGTGCGCTCGGCGCCAACTAGAGGCAAACGTGGTCGCATGAAGCAGCGCGTGTATCGAATCCTGTCGGCCGCGTGCTTGCCCGCGCTGTTGCTGGGCGCGTGCGCCGAAGTCAAGCCATGGCAAAAGGGCGACCTCGCAAGGCCGGAGATGGCGTTCGACGGCGATGCACTGGCAGCGCGGCTCGCGCAGCACATCTACTTTTCTAAAGAGAACGCCAGCGGCGGCTACGGTGTCGGCGGCGGCGGTTGCGGCTGCAACTGACGATGCCGCCGCCGGACCAGACCCAGCGCGATTCCGCTTCGAACGGTCCACAACGTGGCGCGATCCTGGCCGCGGCACTGGCACTCCCCGGCGTGGCCGGTGCCGAGAGCGCACCGACGGATGGACTGATCGCTTTCAAGTACCTCTGGTACCACGATCAGCAGCCCGGGCTCAGTCGCATCACCGTCAACAGTCCATCGGTCTATACATTGTTGCCCGTTGGCTCATCGTGGTCGGTCGAGGGCACGGTGGTTGTCGATGCGATTTCCGGTGCGACGCCGCGGTATCACACTGCAATATCCGGCGCCTCTCGCATGCAGGACGATCGTACGGCGGGCGAACTCAAGCTCACGCGTTATTTCCGCCGCGCCGCGGTCGACTTCGGCGTGGCCTATTCCAGCGAGCACGACTACAACTCGGCCGCAGGCAGCGTAGGGCTGCGGCTGTCGAGCGAAGACAACAACACCACGCTTGCGCTCGGCACGGGTTTCACGTCTGACCGCATCAGCTCGAGCGACGGCACCGTCTCGGGCGAGACAAGGCGGGTCAACGATTTCCTGGCCGGCGTCACGCAGGTTTTGTCAGCGTCCGACGTCGCCAAGGTCAACGTCACGCACGCGCGCGGGCGTGGCTACTTCAGCGATCCATACAAAGAGGTCGACGTACGGCCGCGTCAACGCAACCAGACCGCGGTGCTCACGCAGTGGAATCACGCCTTCGCCGGTGACGCAACGCTGCGCACGAGCTATCGCTACTACTGGGATACGTTCGGCGTGAATGCGCACACGCTTGGCTTCGAGTACGCGCAGGGTCTGGGCGGCGGGTGGACTCTTACGCCGGCGTTGCGCTACTACACGCAAAGTGCGGCCGATTTCTATTACGGTCCCGATTACGACCCGGTGCTCGGCGCGCCGTTTCCACGCGGCTACAGCACGAACCGGCCGCTGTACTCATCGCCGGATCAGCGCCTCTCTGCTTTTGGCGCGGTCACAGTGGGTCTGCGGGTCGACAAGCGCTTCGGCGCATGGAATGTCGACGTTCGCTACGACTACTACCAGCAACGCGGCGACTGGCGCTTGGGCGGCGGCAGCACGGGCCTGGACCCATTTACCGCGCACTTCGTGCAGTTGGGGATCGCGAAGCGGTTCTAGGCCGCTGCGCGTAATCCGCGTCAGAGAATCTCGTCGAGCGTCAGCGTCATATGGCGGCGCGCGCGCAACAGGCCGGTGCGCAGGCGTCCGGCTGCGCCGTCGTCGAAACCGACCAGTGCGTCGCAGGTAACCAGGTTCTCGCAGTACGGTTCGAACCAGGACGCGCGATCGTCCAGCGCAATCCAGGGCGCGTCGTTCATGCCGTTTTCGTTGAGCCATTGCACGCACTCGGCCTGGCGCCGATACGGCACCAGCCCACGCGGCGCGGAAAAGTCCGCGAACCGCGGCGTCACGCCGATCACGCGCCAGCGCAGCTCAGGATCGAACGCCACCACAAGCTGCTCGAGGTTCATGAACGTGCGCCAGCTCGTCGACAGCACGACGCTGGTTTCGGGAAACTCTTCGAGCGTCTGTGCGAGGCGCGGCGCGCACTCGAACAGCTGCTCATCGCGACAGGGGTCGGGGTGCAAGACACCATCAAAATCCAGAAATACGATCAAGCGATCATCCTTGTACGCAGGGCGGACGAAAAGTGCGGGCGCAAACCCGCTTATCCCTAACTTCGGCCGCGGCCGGCGACTCTTGAGGGCGGAGCCCGTCTTTGCCAAGTTAGCTACCTCGCGCCGTCGGGGGCAATTACGCGGTTCGGCGTCATCCGCGTACGGGTCCCGCGTGGGGCGACCTGGTTTTCAGAAGGTGCATGCACCTGTCAGCAAGCCGCACGAAGCAGACCGTGCGCGCGCGCTATTTCGACGCTTCGTGCTTTCCCTCGACGCTTAAGCTGGTTAGACATTGCGTCGCCATGCGCAGACGCGCGCCCGCATAAGGACCCTCATGGATCGCTTTTCGCCCGTAGACCTGGATTCCGAAGCCAAGCCGCTCGCGGCGGATGGGCATGGTCAGGTGCAACGGCTGGACCAACTCGAGCGCCTTGTCCACGAACGTTCGGCCGAGCTTACGTGGGTCAACCAACGCCTGGTGGTGGCGCTGTACGAGCGCAGCGCGGCAGAAGCGCAGGCGGAGGAATTGCGTAAACGCGACCGCGCGACCGGCATGCCCAATCGGCATGCACTGGAAGAGCGTCTCGACACCGCAGTCCGGATGCACCTCGAGCGCGGGGAGCCGGCGGCCGTCGTCTGCATCGGCATCGGCCGGCTCGCCGAGGTGCGCGACACGCTCGGCCTTGCCGCGGCCGACGTCGTGGCGCGCCAGGTCGGCGATCGCCTCAAGGTCGCGGTCCGTGGCACCGACACGGTCGCCCGGGTCAGCGACAACGAATTCGCGTTGCTGCTCACGAACCTGCGCCGCGGCCACGATGCGGCGACGGTAGCGCGCAAATTATTCGATGCCCTCGAGGCGCCGCTGTTGCTCGGCG
>DASQAE010000382.1:0-6099 GCA_035635915.1 Burkholderiaceae bacterium
TGCCGCGGCTGTAGATCGACTTGACGTTGCCTTTTGCGGCCTCGTCCTTGAACGTGGTGTACGGAATGGTGATCGGCTCGCTCGCTCCCGGAAGCAGCAGGCGCATCACGAAATAGTTGGCGACCAGGATCACGGCGAACGTCAGCCAGACGCGCCGCGGCGGGATGCGCGAAGAACCGCTGCCTGCCGGCTTGCCGGGTTGAGCCGGCGTGCGCTCGGAGCGCGGTGACTGCATGGGTGTACTCATGTTTCTCCCCGGTGTGCCTGGCGATTACAGGTTCGAGTGGAGCTGCGTGCGCGATTTCAACACGTACTGAAAGTGCATGTTGAGCCGTCCCTCACTTGGACAAGGGTGGCAAAGGGCAAATACCGTGGTCGGGCGTTGCCGCCGTTTCTTGCGCTGTTTTCGCTCTCAGAGCCAACCGGCTGCGCGCAACTCCGCCTTCGCATAGGCGTAAACGATGGGCGCCATCACGAGTCCGGCCAGCCCGAACATCGCCTCGAAGAGAAGCATGATCGCGAGCAGCTCGTACGCCTTGGTCCGGATGCGGATGCCAACGAAGTGCGCATTGAGCAGGTACTCCAGCTTGTGGATGGTGACGAGAAAGGCCAGCGACAGCGCGCTGATCCACAGACCCTGCGTCACGCTGACAACCACGATTACCGTGTTCGAAAGCAGGTTTCCGATGATCGGAATCAGGCTGGTGACGAAGGTGAATGCCACCAGCGTGAAGGCAAGTGGCAGGGGCGCGCCGAGCGCGGGCAACACGACAAGAAGGTAAAGGCCGGTCAGAAGTGTGTTGACCGTTGCGATGCGCAACTGCGCGAAGACGACCGCGCCGAAGCTTTGCTCGAACAAGGTGAAACGCCCCCTCAGCGCACCAACCCAGGCCGTCGGCGGTGCGTTGCGCGCCTGTGTTGGCGCTGTCTGAACAACGGCCAGCGCACCGATGACCGCGCCGGCTAGCAGGTAGGTCGCACCGCGCAGCGTGTGCTGTCCCCACAGCCCCACCAGCGCCGCATGCTCCCGCAACCAGGTCACCGCGGCTGCCCGCAGTGCATCGAGTGACATCGGCACGTGGGTGGCGAGCCAGGCGGGCAGCATCGTCCGAAGCTGGTCGAGCGCTGCCACCATCTGCTCGACCAGACCCTGGTAACCCGCGCCGGTATCAGCTGCCTCGGCCGCGCGCTCCACGACCACGCTTCCCACGCCGGCGAATAGCGCAATCAATATCGCGACGCTCCAGATGGCTGGATGAGGTAGCCGCGTGCGACGCGACAGCCATTCGGACAGTTGCCGCCCGGCAACGTAGACGAGCATCCCGGCGACCAGCGCGATGGTCAGGTGCAGTGTCAGCACTGCGACGAGCGCCAGGGACGCGAGCGCAACCGCCATCGGCGTCCATCGCGCTTCCGAGGAGAGCGGAATCATGCAATTGCCAGCGCGGGGTCAGAAGCCATCAGCCCGACCTCGGCCCGAACATGCGTTGCAAAACATGGTGCCCCTGGACTTGATGCAACAGCGCGGCGTGCAGCAACTTGCTGAACAACGATCGGCGCGACATCGTATTACCTGTGACCTCCTAGTCAACTGCGCGCACGAAGGTGGACGAAAACGAGGGCCTCGGAAGGCGAACCGTGACACTCAGACCGTGCGCGAACTTCGTGGCATCGCTCAGTTCGATGCGTCCATTCAGGCGCTCCAGCACCATCTTGACGATCGACAGCCCCAGGCCCGATCCCGTTTGCTGGGAGCCGAGCACCCGATAGAACGGGTCGAGCACACGCTGACGTTCATGTGCCGGGATACCGGGGCCGCTGTCCTCGATCTGCAGGAGAGTGTGCTGCTCGGTCTCCGCGACGACCAGGTCGACACGGCCGCCGGACGGGGTGTAGCGGATGGCATTGTCGACGAGGTTGCGGACAAGCGCGGTCAAATCCGTCTCGCTTCCCATGACGTGCGCGTCCTGCCCCGGTTGCATGCCGAGATCGATGCCCTTGGCTTCGGCGAGCGGCAGCAGGTCCTCCAGCACGCGGCGACAGATCGCGTGCAGCGATACGCTGGCGACCGGCGCAGCGCCGTTTTGCGCGCGGGCAAGACTGAGCAACTGGTCCAGCAGATGGCGCCCACGCTCGATGCCCTGCCGGAGCGTACGGACGCGCTCGCGCGCCTCGGGGGACATCTCGGCGGCCTCGACCCGCTCAGCCTGCAGCGAGAGCGCTGTCAGCGGCGACCGAAGTTCGTGCGCCGCGTCGGCTACGAACCGGCGCTGGGTGTCCATCGCGCGCTCAACCCGGCCCAGCAGCCCGTTGATCGCCGTGACGAACGGGCGGATTTCTAAGGGCAGGTTCCGTGCCGGCAGCGGCTGCAGATCGTGTTCGCCGCGCTTTTGGACCTCGGTGGCCAACGTGGTTACGGGCCGAAGCATCTTGCGCACCAGGTCAGCCACGATCAGCAGCAGGACGGGAACGAGTATCAGCCAGGGCAGCAGCGCACGTAACGCGCTGTCGCGGGCGATTTCGTCGCGAACCTGGGTCTGCTGCGATACCGCGAAGCGTTGGCCGTCCTGCAATGTCTTGGCCATCACCCGGTAGAACTCGCCCTTCACCTCGACTGTCTGAAGGCCGTCTTTCAGCGCTGTTGGCAACGCCAGGGCCGCACCCGCTTGCCCATCCGCGGCCCGTTCCAGGAGCGGCTGGACGATCAGGTTCGATTCCCGGTCGGCGTCCTTCCGGCTCGTTGCAAGCACTTGCGCAAGCTTCGGTTGCTGCCCGACAAGCGCAGCGACCTGGCGCAGGATGTCGTCCTGCATCTCGTTCGCTTCGTCGAACGCGCCGTAGTACGAGAACGTCCCCGTGGCCAGCGCCGCGGCGGTGATGGCGAGACAAAGCCAGAACGACAGGCGGAGGCGGATGGAGTACTTCAGCTGCTCCTTGAAACCATCCATCCCACACCTCGCACGTTCTTGATGGCATCGGTGCCCAGCTTCCGGCGCAAGGCATGTATCAGGAATTCGATCGCATTGCTCTCGACTTCCTCGCCCCAGCCGTACACGCGGTCCTCGAGTTCGCCGCGGGAGAGGATCGCACCAGGGCGCACCATCAGCGCATGCAGCAGCGCGAACTCGCGGTTCGACAACGTGACCGGCTCCTGCTCGCCCGCGCTCGCCGCGTGCGTGGCGGGGTCGAGCGAGAGGTGGCCATTGTTGAGCACCGGTGCGGCTGGGCCCGTTTTACGCCGCAAGACGGCACGCATGCGGGCCAGCAGTTCGGAGAGCTCGAACGGCTTCAGCACGTAGTCATCGGCGCCATCGTCCAACCCGCGGATGCGCTCGTCCAACGCATCGCGGGCGGTGATGATCACCACCGGCACGGGCTGGTTGCGCGCGCGAATCGAGCGCAGCACGTCCAACCCATCCTTGCCCGGCAGTCCAAGGTCGAGCAGCACCAGATCGTAGTGCTGCGAGGCCAGCGTGTTCAGCGCAGTCTGCCCGTTACCGACCCAATCCACCGCGTACGAAGCGTCCTTCAGCGCACCCTGCACGGCATCGCCGATCATGGCGTCGTCTTCGACCAGCAGGATTCGCATGTGCGTATTCTCGTCGCATCACGCCTTCGCCCCGCCCATGCCATCGAACGTCTTGAGGAGGTCGTTCAACGCGAGTTTGCAGGCAGCGGCATCGGGTGTGCCGGCACGTAGCGCCGCCAGCGCGCGATCGATCGCCTTGTCCACCACGTGCCAATCATCCGCCGCGCGCGGCTTGAGGCCGGCCTCGGCGGAATCCCAGGCCACTTCCAGATCCTTGATACGTGTCTTGGCCGCGGCAAGATCTCCCTTGTCCACGATGGCTGCGACATCCACGGCGATGACTCGAAAGCCGGACAGGTCGCCGAGCTTCGAAGCGGGCTTTTTCTGTGCCGCGTTGACGGCTTGCGCGGCCGTCGACGCAGCGGCAGGTCGCGTTGGTGCATCGGGCGCCTTCGAGCAGGCGACGAACATGGTCAACATGGCGCCGGCCAACAAGGCCGTGCCAGGACGGACTAACGATTCAAGCATCTTCATAGGTTCTCCTTCGCGGGCGCATCGCGCCCGAGAGTGATCTGTGCAAAGGCCACCAACATCACAATGACGGTCAGGAACATCGCGCTCGTCCACATGGCGCCGAGGCCAAAGCCGCCGTAGTTCTTGGACTGGGTCAACAGGTCGCCGAGTGACGCGCCAAAGGGGCGGGTCAGGATGTAGGCGATCCAGAACGACAGGACGCCATTGGCGCCCAGACTCCAGGCGAGCCAGGTCGCGGCGATCAGTGCGCCGAAGATCGCGGCACCCCACATGAAGCCGAGCCCCAGCGCTTCGGTGGCAAGGTCGCCGGCCGCAGTGCCCAATGCGAAGGTGCACAGGATCGCCGCCCAGTAGAACCACTCTCTACGCGACGTCACGATGCTCTGGATCGACAGGCTTCGTTCGAGCCCGTACCAGAGCGCAAAGATCGCAGCAAGCGCAACCGTGAAGACCGCGGTGCTGAGGTACAGGCTCACCCCCAGGCCATCGGTCAGTGCATCGGTGATCTGCGTGCCAACCACGCTGACGAGGACCACGGTGAGCCAATAGGTCCAGGGTGTGTAGCGCCGCATACGCAGTTGCAAGAACAGCGCGAGTCCGAGCAGCACACCCATGACACCCGCGGTCAGCGACTGGCCCAGGCCCGCGTTCACGGCAAGAAAATCAGCGCCGGTCTCGCCCACGGTGGTCGACAGGATCTTGACCACCCAGAACGCGAGCGTGATCTCGGGGACCTTGTTGAGCAGGCCTCGAAAGGACCGGTGCCCGGGCGCTGCGAGCATGCGGTGCCTGAGCGGATCCATCACTCGCGCTCGTCGTCATTGTCGTCGTGGTCGGCCTTGTCCTCGGTCGACGCAATCAGGGCGCCGGTCTTCGCATCGATCCTCACGTCGAATACCTTGGGGCCGCTGACGATCTCGACGTCGTACACCCAGCCGTTGCTCTTGGTGCGCTCGAACTCGGCTCGCAACGCCTTGCCGCCTGGATGTTGCTGTTCGGCCGCGGCGATGGCCTGCGACAACGTGATCTGCGCCTGGCCGATCGCAAGTGCATCGTCTTCCGGCGCGGACTGGGCGGCGACGGCGATGGCGGCGGTCGCCGCAAGGGCTCCTGCGAAAGCTACGAGTTTGCTATTGCCTGTCATGAAAGATCTCCTCTGTGCGGACGCGCCGATATGCGCGCGAAACCAAGAATGGGCGGCCAGACTTAGCCGACACATAGGCAACCCGGGAGCCCAACGGCGAGGGGTGGCAAAGATGTAACTCCGCGCTGAACGGCTCAGCAAGTGTCACCGCTGCAACCGTTTCTTGCGCCACTGAAACCGTGCATTGACGCGCGCCGGTCACAGTCCTCCCGTGACAGCCGTTCGGGCGCTCAGACGCGCCTCGGTGCTGTTGCACTGAGCGATTTACCTTTCCGGCGCATCAAGGCCGGTCGTCCAGTCCCCGGTGATCGGGCCGGCGCAGACAAAATGGAGCAATGACGAAGATGATGCAAGTGACACGTGGGGCGGCAACCGCCGCCATCGGTGTCGTGCTGGCGGCTATGAGCGCCTGCACGACCATAGGTTCGGGCAGCGGCGATCTTTCGGGCGGGCCGACGAAAAGCGCCGGGCCGGTCTCTTTCTCGTGGAAGGCGACGAGTGCGAGCACAGATGGTGAGATGAATGCGACGCTCGCGGATGGGCGCCAGTTCAGCGGACCGTTTGTGCAGATGACGCGCGAACGCGTTCTCCAGCTCGATCCGATGTGGATCGGCTCGCCCTATGGCTGGCGCGATTGGAGCGGGAGCACGTTCGGCCCCGACGCGGGCGTCCAGACCATCTATGGCGGCAAAGTCGAAGCCAACCTCAAGGGCCCGGGCAGCGACCGCATGCGTTGCAGCTTCACGCTGAACGATCCGAGCGCCGGCATGGTTGGCGGCGGACAGGGGCAATGCCAGCTTGGGGACGGTGGCACGGTCGACGCGGTTTTCCCGCGCACGTAGCGCCCTTGGGCGTCCGCGGTTGATCCGTGTTCGCTCGCTGGCTTCCTAGT
>DASQAE010000383.1:0-3448 GCA_035635915.1 Burkholderiaceae bacterium
ACGACGCCGCAAGCCGAACGTTCGAACTCACCCTGTCACAGGCATGTCCGCCGACACCGGGGCAGGCGGAAAAGGAAACCTTCCTCATCCCGCTGTCGATCGGCCTGCTTGCGCCGGACGGTGCCGACCTCCCGCTGCAGCTCGAAGGCGAGGCGCAGCCCGGGGATTACACACGCGTGCTCGAATTGACGCAGAGCACGCAGACGTTCCGGTTCGTCGATGTGCCGGTCGCTCCCATGCCTTCGCTGGCGCGCGACTTTTCCTCACCGGTGATCGTCGAATGCCGCTACGACGATCGCGAGCTCGCATTTCTCGCCGCGCACGACAGCGATGGTTTCAACCGGTGGGAAGCCGGCCAGCGGCTCGCGGTTGCGCGCCTGATCGCGGTCACCGACGCTTTCGAGACCGAACAGGTGCCGCAACTCGACGACGTCCTGTTCGAGGTGTTCGAACACACGCTGCAGGATCGTTCTCTTGCGCCGGCCTTCAAGGAACAGGCGCTGCACCTGCCGGCGGAGTCGTTCCTGGCGGAACAGCGCGCGATGGTCGATCCCGAGGCGATCCGCGCGGCACGCGAACACGTGCGGCGTGAAATCGGACGCCGGTTGCACGCGAGCCTTGATGCAACCTACGCCAGCCATCAGACGCCGGGACCCTACTCGCCCGACGCTGCCTCGGCCGGCAAACGTGGCCTGCGCAATCTTGCACTGAGTTACCTGGTCGACAGCGGCGCACCTGATGCGATCGAGCTTGCGCAACGCCAGCTCGAACGAGCCGACAACATAACCGACTTGCAGGCAGCGTTGTGTGCCATCGTCAACAGCAGCGCGCCGTTCAAGGTCGAAATACTTCTTCAGCTGGCGCGCGCATGGGGGCACGAACCGCTGCTGATGAACAAGTGGTTCAACCTGCAGGCGACCGCGATTGGATTACCCAATGAACCGCCGGTGCTGGCGCGTGTGCGCATGCTGCTGCGTCACCCGGCCTATTCGACCGCCAATCCGAACAATGTCTACGCGCTGGTGCTCGGGTTCTGCAACAACAATCCGGCCGAATTCCACCGCGCGGACGGCTCCGGATACACGTTCTGGCTCGAGCAGGTGCAACAGCTCGATCGCATCAATCCAACGGTGGCGGCGCGTGTTGCACGCTCGCTCGATCGCTGGCGCAAGTTCACACCCGACCGGCAGCGGCGTATGCACGCCGCGCTCGCCGAACTCGCACGCGCCCCCGCGCTTTCCAGGGACGTGCGCGAAATTGTCACAAAATCGCTCGAGGACTAGGCTCGAGCGTCGTCTATTTTTTGAGCAGCCATGAAAAATGCCTTTTATGCCCAGTCCGGCGGCGTCACCGCCGTGATCAACGCCTCCGCGTGTGGTGTCATCGAAACCGCACGCGCCAACCCGAACCAGATCGGCAAGGTCTACGCAGGTCGCAACGGCATCATCGGCGCGCTTACCGAGGACCTGATCGACACCAGCGCCGAAAGCGCGGCCAACATCGCCGCATTGCGCGCGACGCCGTCCGGTGCGTTCGGCTCGTGCCGCTACAAGCTGAAGGGACTCGACAAGAACCGGCGCGAATACGAACGCCTGATCGAAGTGTTCAGGGCGCACGACATCGGTTATTTCTTCTACAACGGCGGTGGCGATTCCGCCGACACCTGCTTCAAGGTTTCGCAGTTGGCCGAATCGCTCGGTTATCCGATTCAGGCCATCCACGTCCCCAAGACGGTCGACAACGATCTGCCGGTGACGGACAACTGTCCGGGATTCGGCTCGGTCGCCAAGTACATCGCCACTTCGACGCTCGAGGCTTCGTTCGACGTGCGTTCGATGAGCCGCACTTCGACCAAGGTGTTTGTGCTCGAGGTGATGGGCCGGCACGCCGGCTGGATCGCTGCTGCTGGCGCACTCGTCGCCGATCAAGGCATCCCGGTCATCACGTTGTTTCCGGAGATCGATTTCAACCGTGAGGCATTCGTGGCGGCGGTGCAGGCCAGGGTTCAGCAGCACGACTTCTGCACCGTGGTGGTGTCCGAAGGGTGCCACGGGCCGGACGGAAAATTCCTGGCCGAACAAGGCACGCGCGACGCCTTCGGGCACGCACAACTCGGCGGTGCCGCGCCGGTGGTGGCCGGCATAGTGAAGGAGGCGCTCGGCTACAAATTCCATTGGGCCGTGGCCGATTATCTGCAGCGCGCTGCACGCCATCTCGCCTCGAAGACGGACGTCGAGCAGGCGTACGCCGTCGGCAAGGCCGCGGTCGTTTATGCGCTTGCCGGTCACAACGCCGTGATGCCGACGGTGGTGCGCAAGTCTTCGCGGCCATACGCGTGGGAGATCGGCATGGCGCCGCTGTCGCAGGTGGCGAACGTGGAGAAATTCATGCCGCGCGATTTCATTTCAGCCGACGGCTATGGCATCACCGACCCGTGTCGAGAGTATTTGTACCCGCTGATCGGCGGCGAAGATTACCCGGCGTACGAGAACGGGCTGCCGCGATACGTCACGTTGAAGAACGCTGCCGTGCCTAGGAAACTGGCCGAATTCAAGTTGTCGTAGTTGCCGTCCTCATCAGGGGAGTTGTCCTTCGGCGCGCTCGCTCCGGCGCGCACGCAACGCTGCGAACAGAAGCGCAATCAAGAACACGCCGACGCCGCCCGCAGCCAGCACCACTCGTGTGCCAACCCACGCGACCGCGAGCGAGGCGAGCGCAACGCCCGCAGTCTGGCCGAGGAAGAACGAGGCAGCGAACAGTGACACTGCGAGGCCACGCGCTTGTGGCGCCATCTGGGTCGCATTGGTCTGCAGCGTGTTGTGGAACATGTAAAAGCCGAGCCCGGTCGCAACACAGGCAACGGGCGCGGTCCACCACGCAGGCGACAGCGCCGCGATCAGCAGACCGACGATCATCAGCGCGCCACCGCCACGCGCGAGTCCGGTTTCGCCGAGCCGAGGCACCAGCCGCCGCGACGCGAGCGCAAACAAAAGCCCGCCCAGCGCATACAGGGTGACCAGTGCGCCCGCAAGCGTGAGCGACACGTTGGCCTGCAGGTGCAGATGTGTCGCGAGAAACGCAAACGGTCCGTAGAGCACGGTGCCCTCCATGAACACCACGCCCAGCACGACTCTTGCCCACGGTTCCTGCAGAACGTAACCGGCCTCGCGCAGCAGCCGCCCGCTGCGCGGCACCGGCGGCGCAACACTCGCGGCCAAGGCGCGCGTGCGCCATAGCAGCACGCCGGAGATCAGGAAACACGCGGTGAGCAGTGCAAACGGGGCGCGCCAGTCGAAATAATCGGCAGAGATCCCGCCGAGCCATTGGCCGGTCGCCATGCCCGCAATTTGGCCGGTGAGAAAACGCGCAAGCACTGGCTGGCGGCGCTCGTAGGGCACTGCGTCGCCAATCCATGCCATCGACAGCGGAATGATGCCGGCACACGTCG
>DASQAE010000384.1:0-7120 GCA_035635915.1 Burkholderiaceae bacterium
ACCCGGACTGTCAACGCGCACTTCGTGTTTCGTGATAACGGCCGACGCGATACCTTCCTGCGCTTCGAGGCGGCGTTGCAACGCAAGCATCGATTCAGTCGATCTGGTCTCGCCGGTCAGCCGCACGACGCTGGCCGAAGCATCCGGTTCGAGCGACAAGAGGGCAACCTGCGGCGTTGCGGCCGCGTTGAGCGCGGTGAAAATCGCATCCCAGGGCAGGTTCAAGCGCCGGATCGCATCGTTGACAGAGCGGGCGCGTTCGGGCGTGATCGCGCCGCGCACGGTGTGTTCCTGCGCGCTGGTGGCGCGGGCCTGGGTTCGCTGCAGCGACGACAATTCCGATCTTGCCTGCGTGATTTGCTTGCGCGCTTCGCCGGCCGCGATAAACCAAACACCACCGGCCGCGACGGCGAGGCCCAACAGCACCCACGCGACCGGCGTGATGCGCCAGCGATGCGCCGCAAAGTCGATCGCGAAGAGGCGGCTCAATGCGTCTCCGCCAGGTTGAACGTGGCGAGCAACTCCACGTCGCGACGATCGCGTTCGAGACGACCCCAATCGGCCGGAAGTTTGTGCGGCTGATCGGCGTCGAGCACGAGCGGTGTGGCAACCGACTGGCCGCACGTGAGCGCGAGTTGCGCCAGCCAGGGCTCCAGCTGGCGCAGCGTCTCGAGCGCACCCGAGCGGACCAGTCGGATCGCACCGTTATGCAGATTGGCTGCGGTGACCCATCCATTGGCGCGAACCACTACCCAGCCAGAGTGGCGTCGCGCCGCGCTGGCCGAATTGGCGACGCGCACGTACAGCGGCGCCAACGAAGCGATCGAAACGCGCGCCAACCCAGCCGCCTGGTCGACCGACTGCTTGATCGCGCTCGGTATCGCGCAGCACAGGAAGGCACCGGCAACGCGCCAATCCGCTGCGAGTTCGAACGCCAATGGATCGATGCCGAACAATTCGCCCAGCCGTACCGTCGCGACGGTGCGCAGTTCAGCAAGCGAAGCCGTGCCCTCTGGTGGCGTGACAACGAAATAGCGCACCAGGCGATCGTCCACCACTACGTCGAGGGTACCGGCGCGCACGAGTACCGGCTGCAGCGCCGCGGCGTTCTCGCCGACCGTGAGACTCCAGTCGATCTGCGCCGCGCGTGCCTCTTCAATAGCGCTGCCGCGTTGCAGGAGCGCCGCCGAGTGTTCGCCGATTGCGAGCAGGGGGCGTTCACGCATGGAGCGTGACTCGCTTGAGTTCTTCGACCGTGGTTTCGCCCGCGAGAACAAGATCGACGCAGGCTTCACGCAATGTGCGGGTGCCATCGGCGACCGCGGCGGCGCGAATCAGTCGCGCGGGTTTGCGGTCGACGATCATCTCGCGAATCTCTTCTGTAAGTCGCAGGATCTCGGCGATCGCTTTGCGCCCGCGGTAGCCGGTGCCGCGGCAGTCGCCGCAGCCGGCACCCCGGCGCAAGGTGATGTTGCTGGTTTCGGAATAAGGGCTGCCCAAGGTGGCACGTTCGTCATCGGTTGCTGCGTGTTCAGTGCCACAGTGTTGGCAGACGATGCGGACCAGCCGCTGTGCCCAGATACCGTTCAGCGCGGAAGCGAACGCGTACGGATCGATGTTCATGTGCGTGAAGCGACTGAACACGTCGAACACGTTGTTCGCGTGCACCGTGGTCAACACCAGGTGGCCGGTGAGCGAGGCCTGCACGGCAATTTCGGCGGTTTCACGATCGCGAATCTCGCCGACCATGATCTTGTCGGGATCATGGCGCAGGATCGAGCGCAGTCCGCGCACGAACGACAGCCCTTTCTTGTCGTTGACGGGAATCTGCAGGATGCCGGGGATCTGATACTCGACCGGATCTTCGATCGTGATGATCTTGTCGCGCCCGGTGTTTATCTCCGCAAGCGCCGCGTAAAGCGTCGTGGTCTTGCCGCTCCCGGTCGGTCCGGTCACGAGCAACATGCCGTAGGGCTGCTCGAGCAATCCACGCACGGTCTTGAGCGCGCGCCCATCGAAGCCGAGCACGTCCAGCGTCAGGCGGCCCGTCGCTTCGACCATACGTTGTTTGTCGAGGATCCGGATCACTGCGTCTTCGCCGTGCACGCTGGGCATGACCGAAACGCGCAGATCGATGTCACGTCCGCCGCTGGAGACACGGAATGAACCGTCCTGCGGCACGCGACGTTCGGCGATGTCGAGTTCGGCAAGAACCTTGAGGCGCGAGATGATCTGCTCGCCCAGTTCATTGCCCTTGATGGTGGCCACTTCATCCAGCAAGCCGTCGATGCGGTAGCGCACGGTTAGGCCTTCAGCGGTGGCCTCGAGATGCACGTCGCTCGCGTCCGACTTGAGCGCGTCGTACAGCGTCGAGTTGACGACCTTTACCGCGGCACTGGTGTCCTGGGTGGCGCTCGAAAACGTGAGTTCTTCGGCCACCGCACGCGCGCTCAGCGCATTGCCCGTGTCTTGCAGGATCGTTTGTACTGCACGCGCCGCGGCTTCCTGCCGGGTGAGATAGGCCTGGATGTCGGAACGCAGCGCCAATACGATTTCCGCACTGGGGCCCGCCTGCCCCTCGAGCCACGTCGCGAGGTCGAGATCGAACACGTCCGGCGTAACTGCAAGGACCCGCGCTTCGCCGGGCGGGCGCAGCAGGACGGCGGTGCGTTCGAGTGCACGCACCAGCGGCATTCGATCAAACGCAGGCGCGCAGCGCGCCATCTCGGCCGATTCGACGACGCGCAGCCCGAGTCTCTGCGCGACCGCGGCCAGGACGCGGCGCACCGGTTGCCCGGTCCCCGCCTCGAGCTCATCGATCACGCGGCGCCCGTTTGCGCGGGCGCGCTCGCGCGCCGCCGCGATCAACTCGTCGCTCAAGACCAGCGCCGCATCCGGATGATCGGCATTCACTGCAAGCTTCCCGCGAGTTCGAAGATGGGCATGTACAGCAGGACGACGATGGTACCTACGACGAGGCCGATTGCAGCCATGAGAAGAGGCTCTGCCGCTCGCGTAAATCGGTCGATGAAGCGCGTCACTTCAGCGTCATAAAAACGCGCGGTCTTCACCAGCATCTCGCCGAGGTTGCCTGCCTGCTCTCCCACCCGGAACAACCGCACTGCAACCGGCCCGGCGAGGTCTTCACCGGCCATCGCCGCGGAAAAAGGCTCGCCCGCGGCAACGCGCGGAATGGCGCGCGCGAGTCGCTGCCGTGTGCGGGCTCCGACCGTCGCCTGCACCATCGATAGCGCTCGTACGAGTGGGATACCGCCCTGCAACAGGAGACCGGTCGTGACGTACAGGCGCGACAGTTCGTAGCTCTGTGCGTGCACACGCACGCCGGGTAGATGGCGCAACAGATCCGTAACAGTGAACCGCTCGCGCACGACGCGCCACGTGACGATCCCTGCGATAACGAGCGCGGCCACCACGCCGAGCAGAAGGCCGGAGTGCGTCGCGACAAAACGGCCCCAGTGGAGCAATAAGCCGGTCAGGAACGACATGGGTCGACCCGCATCCTCATAGACCGACGCGAAACGCGGAACAACGTATCCGAGTAGAAAAAAAGTAACGCCGCTTCCGACGACCAGGAGGATGGACGGATAGATCGCGGCGCTGATCGTCTTGCTGCGAACGCTCGCGAGTCGGGTCTCGAAATCGACAAACCGCGACAGGGCGGCGGGCAGGTCCGAGGTTGTTTCCGCCGCCTGGATCAGGCCGACGAAAAGCGGCGGGAAGTATTCCGGTCGACTCGCCAGTGCCTGCGAGAAGCGCTGGCCGCTGCGCAACGCCTGGGCGAGTCCGGCGGCCACGTCGCGCGTGATGCCCGGCGTTGTTTTTTCCTGCATCGACTCGAGCGCTTCGACGATGGAAAGCCCCGCTTCGATCAGCGCCAGCATTTCTTGCGCAAACAGCACCAGCAAAAAATTGGTGCCGCGCCCGCGCGCGGCGCGGCGCCTTGCAGGGCGCACCGCGAGCACTTTATATGCGCGTTCTTGCGCCGCATCGCGCGCGTTGCTCTCGTTCAGCGCATCGACGACGAAGGTTGCGATCCGGTTGTCCGTCGAAAGACCGCGCACTTCATACAGCATGGGGCACCCGGAGCGCTGCAGATGGAGTCGCTGGCTACTGATTGCTGACGTCGGCGTTGTCGCCGGTGCCGCCAGGTGCCCCGTCCTTGCCGAGGCTCACGATGTCGAACTCGCTTTTCGCACCCGGTGCGCGATACATGTACGGCCGTCCCCAGGGATCGTTCGGCACCGCTTTCTTCAGATACGGCCCATTCCACTTTGCGCCTTCCGCGGGACGAACCATGAGCGCATTCAATCCTTCTTCCGTGGTCGGATAACGACCCATATCGATGCGAAATTGATCGAGCGCTTTTTCGAAGGCCTCGATTTGAGTGCGCGCGACCGCAGTCTCCGATTTGCCGATTTGCGAGAAGTAGCGCGGTCCGACATACGCCGCGAGCAGGCCAAGGATCACGATCACCACCAGGAGCTCGAGCAACGTGAAGCCTTTGACTATCGAGCGAGGTGCTCTTGGTATCAGCGTGTGCATCGTGATGGGTTCGCTACAGAATTTTCGGGGTTCCGATACTCGCTCACTGCGTCGGTATTGAGCATTCTGGGCGCAATGCAAGCATTCACTAACGAACAAGATGCAAGTGAAATGAGCGCGCCTCGAAGCCGAGAGCGATTGGGCTGATTTTGCGCACTTGTGCGCACGATCGAGGCTTTTGTCGACCGATGACGCTTCCTGCCGCGAAAATAGGGCCCACTTGATCGCAAATCTGATAACCGCCACTCAAGTCATGGGTTCAGAAGAATAACCAAAACACGCTATAAGGCCCTACCAAATTGGGGAGCGGCACGGGACGGCCGAATAGCGCGCAAGCAATTGCGCGCTTTCTGGTCCGTACGGACTCCACTTCGATCCGACCGGCTGAGCTAGCCGGCAGCCGCGCGACCAACCGCGCCGCCTGCGGCCCAGAGCGGCGAAAAATCAGCGCTACGTTCTTAGCGCGGTGCAGTGGGAAAGTATTCGAGCGCCAGGCGCGCCAGGTCCACCGTCGACTTGGCGCCGAGTTTGGATCGGATCGCAGTGCGATACGCCTCGACGCTCTTGATTGAGCGGTTGATGCGCTTGGCGATCTGCGCCGACGTCAGCCCCTGTGCGATCAGTTGCAGCACTTCGAACTCGCGCTCGGTCAGACGCTTCAACGGTTCATCGACCACCTGACCGCCGACGAAAGTCTGGAACATGCGCTCTTCGAGCGAGCGGCTCAGGTACACCCCACCAGCAAGCAGCTTGCGCACCGCAGAGACCAGCTTTTCCGTCGCTTCATGCTTCATCAGAAACCCGCGCGCGCCGGCGGCGAGGGCGCGTTCCGCATAGACCGATTCGTCGTGCATCGAAAGCACGAGCATCGGTATGTGCGCATCCTTCGTCTTGATACGACGAATCAGATCGAGGCCGGACAGTCCGGGCATCGAAATATCGACTACCAGCAGGTCGAAGGTCTGATCGCGCAGCTGCCGCGCCGCTGACTCGGCTTCTTCCGCCTCCGCGACGACTTCCATGTCCGTCTGGCCGTTGAGCAGTTGCGCGATGCCGTGGCGAACGATCGGATGATCGTCGACGATCATGATGCGCGCCTTGCGTTGTTCGTTCACGGTTGATCTCCCCCATTGGACCTAAGCATGCTCGCAACACCAGGCAATGCGAGCGTGACTTCCGAACCGCCGCTGGGCAGCGGTTCGATCGACAGATGGCCGCCGACCGCGTCGGCGCGCAATCGCATGCCGACCACGCCCAGCCCTTTGCCTGCGGCCAGCTGTTCCGGATCGACGGGCAGGCCATCGTTGATGACACAGAACGTGAACTCGTCGCCCACCAACTCCAGCCGAAACGTGAGGCGGCGCGCGCGACCATGCTTGATCGCGTTAGTCGCTGCCTCCTGGACGATACGGAACACGTGATGCGCAGCAAACTGGGAGGCAATACGCGGCTCGTCGATCACCTGAACCGCACAAGAAACGCCGAAGATCGATTCAAGGTCCTCGGCCAGCTTGCCGATCGACTGTCCGAGCGTGTCGCGCTCGAGGCTGACCGGCCAGAGCCCGCGCGCAAGCGCACGTGTACGAGTGATCGCTTCGTTGAGAAGCTTCACCAACCACTCAGCCTCCTTCGCCTCCTCGTGTTCGGCACTGCGCAGCTTGTCGGCGAGCGTGCGCGCGACGAACGAGACGCCGGTCAGATGTTGACCGAGTCCGTCATGCAATTCCAGGCTGATGCGCTGCTTCTCGTTCTCCGCGACCGCGAGGATCTGGCGCTCGAGCTTGCGCCGCCGGCTGATTTCCTCCTGCAATCGCAGATTGTTGGTCGCCAGCCGCTGGGTTGTCGTCGAGCCAGTGTCGCCGGAGAGCACCTGATCCTGCACCGACTCATCGCTGCGTAGTTCGATCAACCAGCCTGCCATGTAACGATCGTCGAGGCGTTGCCAGCGCAATGACCGTTGCATGTCCCGCGGCGTAGAGCCATTGGCGAGCGTCTGCAGGATGCGATCGATGCTGGCGCCGGGCGCCACGCCGAGTTGCGATGCGGCGTGGTTGACGGCGACGGCGTTGAGCGCGGCGTCAACCAGACAGGCCGGTTCGGTCGATTGATTAAGCAGCTTCTGCCATTGCGCGCGTGCGCCCACCCAGCCTTCGGCATTGGCCGCACCGTCGAACATCGTTTCCGGAGAGGGGCTGGGGCGGTCGATCTGATTCACCTCAGGATTCCACTCTGGCGCGCGCACCTAGCAGCGCATCGACGCCGGCCAGGAACTCTCCCGCATCCAGCGGCTTGATCCAATAGTGCTCAAAGCCTCCAGCGCGTGCTTGCTCTATTTCCTCCGGCAGCGCGTGTGCAGAAACTGCCACGCAAGCGGTGCCCGCAGTTTCGGGCTGCGCGCGCAGTCGCCGCAATACCTCGAGGCCATCCATGTCGGGCAGGCGGACGTCGATCAGGATGAGGGCCGGCTTGCTGGCGGCAGCAAGGACGAGTCCGGTTGCACCGTCCGGCGCCTTGTAGAGCCGAACATTGGGTCGGCTGTGCAGCAGTTGTTCGACCA
>DASQAE010000385.1:0-5962 GCA_035635915.1 Burkholderiaceae bacterium
AACACGATGCCCGACAGGCGCAAGGTCGCCAGGCCGACCAGAAACGCGACCAAGGCTCCGATCACTGCCGCGACGAGCAGGACGACCGGCCACGGCAGGCGCTCGGCAAGCACGGCCACGGCATAACAACCGATGCCGAAAAAACTCACCGTCGCGAGCGACACGTAGCGCGTCGTGCCGGAAAAAAGCCCCCATGCGGTGGCAAGCACCGCGTAGAGCAACAGGTTGATCAGCAGCGCAACGACGTAGCTGTTGGCAAAACGCGGCGCAAGCGCCAACACGACCACGGCGCCGATGGCGCCGACCAGCACAATCGGCGCGCGCCAACGTGTCAGCGCGGCGTTCATGCCGAACGTCCGAACAGTCCTGCCGGACGAACCAGCAGCACAAGAATAAAGAGCGCGTAGTTGGCGGCGAGCGTCAGCGCCGGATCAACGAACGTTGCGACCAGGCTTTCTGCCAGCCCGAGCAGCAATGCAGCCACAACGCCGCCCGCGAGATTGCCCACGCCACCCATGATCACCACGATCAGCGCTTTCATCGTGAACACCACGCCCATCGTTGCGCTAAGCGTGAGGAACATGCTCACCAGCACACCCGCCATCGCGGCGAGCACGGTGCCGATCGCAAAGGTCCAGCCCGCGAGCCTGCGCACGTCGATGCCCACCAGCAGCGCGGCGGTCGGGTCCACCGCCAGACCGCGAATCGCGGTGCCGACGCGCGTGCGTGCGAGCAGCAGGTACAGCGCCGCACCCAGGGCAAGCGCGAATCCGAGCGCGAGCAGCCGGTTCGCGGCGACACGACTACCGAGCAGATCGACCGGGATCGCAAGATAGGAATACGTGAGGTAACCGCCGCCGACCGCTACCAGCATGATTCCCTGCACGACAAAAAGCAGGCCGAACGTCGCAAGCAGGCTGTCCGTTTCGAGTGCGGCGCGCGTGCGCGCGCGTTTGACGAGCGGCGTCAGCACGATGCGATAGATGGCAAGACCAGTCAGCGCTGCGAGCGGGATCAGGGCGATCAGCGTCAGCGGCGGTGCAACGCCATGCGTGGTGTATGCGGCCCAGGCCAGTACTGCGCCGGCGACCAGGATCTCGCCGTAGGCGAGATTGAGGATGCGCGCAACGCCATATTGCAGATTCAAGCCGAGCGCGACCAGCGCGTACATGCCGCCGAGTACGAGCCCGGAAATCAACGCATCAAGAAGAGCCAAGGGCGACGCGCGGTTCACGCCCGTCCCGCGGCATAACGCCTCGGGTCGGGTGAGCGATCAGGTCATGGGGGCGCCGAAGGTCAAGCCGCCTTCCACGCAGGCTTGGGAAAACGCATCGGCTTCGCGCCGGGCTGGCTCGGATAGATGCCGAGAAAGTCGCCGTCCTGCCACTGGCCGACATACCAGCCACCGACGCGAACGTTGTCGGCGAAGCGCACCGGACCGATGATTGTGTTGAAGGTGCCGCTCGCGATGGCCTTGATGGTAGCGGCCTTGTCGAGCGAACCGACCTTTTCGATCGCCTGCTGCAATACCTGCAGGCCGGCATAGGCGCAGGAACTTGCCCAACGGTCGGGTTCGTTCTTGTTCAGCTCCACGTGGCGCTTGATATAGGCACGCATCGCATCCGAATCCGGGTTCCAGCCGCCGATGCCCAGCACCCCTTCCGCGTTCGCGCCGAACTTGCCGCGGAACAGCGGAAACGCCGTCCCCACCGCGGTGTAGAACACCTTCGGGTTGAATCCCTTGATGCGCGCCGCCTCCGTTATGCCGATCGTGTCCGGCGGGTAGCTGAACGCGAGGAACGTATCGGGATTGCCCCGTTGCGCTTCCGTGATGACGGGCGACAGGTCCTGCGAGCTGATCGGATAACCCTGGTCGGACACGATCTTGAATCCCGCCGCCGGCAACGCCTTGCGTGCAGCACCCGAAAGCTCGAGGCCGAACTGGTCCGTCACGTGTGCGAGTGCCACCTGGTCGTTGATCTTGCCCGCCGTGCGCAGATCCTTCAGCGTCGCCACCACCGCTTCGGCATAGGTCGACGCCGTGTTCAACATCCCGAAGATGTTGTTCCAGCGTTTGACCAGCTCTGGAAGGCGATCGCTGACGAACGTCGGCGCGATCATCGGATAACCGGCCTTGTTGATCGTCGGCGCGACGGCCAGGTTCATGCCGGTGCCCCAGGGAGGCAGCAGGATGTCGACGTTGTCCTGCGTGATCAGGCGCTCGACCGCGCGCACCGCTTCTTCGCTCTGGCTGCGGTCGTCATATTCCACCACCTCGAGCTTGAGTTTCTTGCCGCCGACGGAAATACCGCCGGCGTCGTTGACATCCTTCACCCAGAGCAGATAGTTGGGCAGTTGCGTAATGCCTGCGCCCGGCGCAAAGGGTCCGGTCTTCGAGATCGCCCAGCCCACCTTGATCGAACTGGGTTGCGCCCGCACGACAGCGGGCACGGCGACGACGGCACCTGCAGCGCCGAGGGCCTTGACGACCCGGCGCCGATTCTTCTGAACGTTCATTGCTGTCCCCTTGCCGTTTTGAGCCGGCTCATCGTTTTTCGCGCGGATGGCTCCGGCTGCCTCGCGCACCGTCTGTGCTCGGCGCTCGCCGCGCCGGGTGGCGCAGCCTACGCCCGCTTGCGTGCGCGTGCACGCGGCGAAATTGTGGGCCCGCGCGCGGGGGCGCGGCTACGCCGCTTGCCCGCTAGCAGCTATCGCAGTCTGTTATAGCTGGCGCCGCGCCGGGACTGGCGCAGCGTGGTTACTTGGCAGCGAAGCAGTAGAAGTACCCGTTGCCGCCGGTCGACTTCAGTGCCTCCTGGCCGCAGCCACGCGATGGGTGTGACGCATTCCACGAGCGCGATGGTTCGTCATCGCGCAGGCCAATACGATCACTGTGACCGAGCATCGCCGAGCCGTCGCCGCTCGAAGTCCAGTTGCCGCACGTCAGGTCTTTGTCGCCAGTCGCGAGCCGGCCGTCGGCTTGCGAGCCGGTGAGGATGTCGTGCATGTTGGGCGTGTCGCCGCGCCCGTTGACGACTTCGCCCTTCTCCGTTAGCGCACTCAACTTCGTAAGGCCGTTCGCGCCGTGCAACTCGTCGACGTTGTTGGCGATCAACACGCCCTTGGCGTTGTACCAGGGACCCGATCCGATGCGATCGCGCGCGTTGACTACCGGTTGGCCGCTCGCCGCGTTGGCACTCAGATAGGCGCGCCACGTGCGTTTGCCACCACCGGCCGCCTGGGCCAGCGCCTGGCAGATCTGATCTGCGCCGGCGAGACCGCCGAGGTCCGCACCTTTGCCGGAGCCGGCACTGGTGACGAAGAAGCCCATCCCGGTGGAACTCGATTGACCTGTTGTGGACGAGCAGGCCGCGAGCGCAACGAAACCGAAGACGATTGCGATCCGCGTGGGTGTTTTCATCGGTGTCTCCTTTGTGTTGTTGGCAGCGAATCGATTATCACGGTTCGCCCCCACCCCTACCCTCCCCCGCAGGCGGGGGAGGGAGGATGGATCCTTCCCGAAAAAGAGGAATCGAAGCCACTCTGTGCTTTACTCCGCCCTCTCATGCACCGGAGCCCACGATCGTGAACCAGGTCATCCTCGTCACCGGCGGTAGCCGCGGCATCGGCGCCGCGACCGCGCGCCTCGCGGCGGAGCGCGGTTACGCCGTCTGCCTGACTTATAAAAACAATCGCGAAGCGGCTGAGGCCATCGCGAACGAGATCAAACGCAACGGCGGCAAGGCGCTTGCGCTTGCGGGTGATGTCGGCGTCGAGCCCGATGTCTTGCGCGTGTTCGAGCAGATGGATGCGGCGCTCGGCCGCATCACCGCGCTCGTGAACAACGCCGGCATGCTCGAGCGCCAAATGAGGGTGGTAGACATGACGGTCGACCGCTGGCAACGCGTTCTGACCGCGAACGTGATCGGCAGTTTTCTCTGTGCACGCGAAGCGGTGCGGCGCATGTCGACCAAACATGGCGGCACCGGCGGTGCGATCGTCAATCTATCTTCGGCGGCATCACGGCTCGGCGCACCGGGCGAATACGTCGACTACGCGGCTTCGAAAGGTGCGATCGACGCGTTCACGATCGGGCTGGCAAAGGAAGTTGCCGCCGAGGGTATCCGCGTCAACGCGGTGCGGCCTGGCGTCATCTACACCGATCTCCACGCCGCCGGCGGCGAGCCGGACCGTGTCGACCGCGTCAAGAGTGCGGTGCCGATGTTGCGCGGCGGCCACCCGGAAGAAGTTGCGCGCGCGGTCCTGTGGCTGCTGTCCGACGAGGCGTCGTATTCGACCGGAACCACCATCGACGTGTCGGGCGGGAGATAGGCACTACCTTCGTGTGCCCTGTCATTCCGAGCTCAGCGAGGGATCTCGGTCGTTCGAACGATGGAGATCCTCCGCGGCCGACGGCGGCGGCAACGCCTGGCACTCCCAGAACAGACGCACGTGGCAGGTGGCGCAGATACCGCGGTCCAATCGATCGAAGATGGTTTGGATCGCGCTGCGTTTGTCGGGAAAGATGTGGTCGCGGCCCAACGCTTGCATGAAGCCGATACGCTCCCACAGCTCCACCACTTGCGGTCGCGGACGATGGAAGTAGAGATCACCGCCTCCGGCACGCCTTCGCTCAAGCTCGTCCTGCCACAGTTCCGCGCCGGCGGCGTCGAGGAAGTTCATGCTCTTGGCCATCACGAGCAGGTGTTTCGGCGCCACGCCGCCTTGACGCAGGTCATGCAGCCGGTCGCCGACGTGCTGCGTGGCGCCGAAGTAGATCGACCCTTCCATACGCAGCAACTTCAGTTGCGGACATTCCGCCAGTGCACGTGGTGCATCGTCAACAACGACGAACTGGCGCTCGGGCGCCATCGTGTCGAAGCCCATCGTGCGCATCGCTGGTCGTGATGTGCGATGCAGGTAACTCATCAGCGACAGTATGGTGCCGAACAGGATCGCGAGCTCGATGCGAATCGACACCGTCGCGACGAACGTGGCGGCGGCAATCGCAAATTCGGTTCGATCCAGGCGTGCGAGGCGGCGCCAACGGCGGATGTCGAGCAGGTTCCAGGCCACGAGCAGCAGCAGCCCGGCGATCGCCGCCATCGGGATGTAGGCAAGCAACGACGCGCTGACCGCAACCAGAGCCACCAACCACACCGCCGCGCACACGGCCGCCAGCGGCGTGCGCGCGCCGGCATCGAAATTCGGCAACGAGCGGTTGAGCGAACCGCACGCAACATACGAGGAAAAAAAACCGCCGACGATGTTCGACAGTCCCTGGCCGATGAACTCGCGATTCGGATCGATGCGTTGCCCGGAGCGCACCGCGACCGTCTTTGCCACCGAAATCGATTGCCCGAGTGCCACGATTGCAAGCGCAACCCCAAGTCCAAGCAGATCGGGTAAACGGGTCCACTCGACCGAGGGGACATGAAACGGCGGCAGCGGCGCAGGCACCGCACCGAGCAGGTTGACGCTCCAGGCACTGCCGAAGCGATTCAGGAACAACGCCAGGACCGCGCCCGCGACGAGGCCAATCAACATGAAGGGCCAGTCGCGATTGAAGCGGCGCAGCGCGGCCGCAACTACGAGCGTGACGGCGCCCACCAGGAGCGCGCCGGGATGAATCTGCCCAAGATGGATCGCGGCGTAGCGCAGCAGTTCGCCTGTTCCATGCCCCGCGTCGCTGCCGAAGCCGAACAGATCGCGCAACGCATGGATTGCGATCAAGGCCGCCGCACCGCCCGTGAAGCCCAGCAACGCAGCAGGCGAAACGAAGTTGGCAAGCGAGCCAAGGCGCAGCACGCCGACGCCGAACTGCATCAACCCGACCAGGATGGTGACCGTGAGGGCCAGATCGATGTAGCTGGCGCTGCCGGGAAGCGCAAGCGGCGCAAGCATCGCGAACAGCGCGAGCGAGTTCGCGTTGGTCGGGCCGGACATCACGTGCCGGCTGGAA
>DASQAE010000386.1:0-3421 GCA_035635915.1 Burkholderiaceae bacterium
CGCCATCCGGCTAGCATCGCGGCAAAGAACCGCTGCCAGGAGAGATGCCGGATGGTCCCGAACGACGATGAGCGCCCGCGCAAGCCGACGCGCCCGCAAACGAGGTTGATTGAGCTCGGCCGCGACGAAAACAGCAATTTCGATTTCGTCAATCCACCGCTGGTGCGCGGCTCGACGGTTCTGCACAAAAGCGTGGCCGACATGCGCGAACGCGTACGCCGGCGCAATGTCGGGGATGACGCCATGCCGGTTGCATACGGCATCTACGGCACGCCGACGCATCACGTCTTTTACGATGCGATGACGCAGCTCGAAGGCGGGGCGCACTCGTGGGCAACGCCTTCGGGACTTACCGCCTGCACGATGTCGATCCTCGCTTACGTGAAGAACGGCGATCACGTGCTGGTGCCCGATTCGGTTTATTGGCCGACGCGGCGGTTCTGCCGCGATACCTTGCCGCGTTACGGCATCGAAACCACGTTCTACGACCCGCGTCTTGGCGCCGGGATCGAAGCGCTGTTTCGCTCCACTACACGCGTCCTCGCGGTCGAGTCGCCGGGCTCGCACACGTTCGAAATGCAGGATGTGCCGCTGCTGGCATCGATCGCGCGCGCGCACGATGCCATCTGCGTGGCCGACAACACCTGGGCCACGCCGCTGTATTGCCGCCCGCTGCAACTCGGCGCGGACGTGGTCGTGCACGCGGCGACCAAGTACATCGGCGGTCACTCGGACTTGTTGATGGGCACTCTCACCACCAACGAACGCGCATGGCCGCGGCTGCGTGAGACCATGCAGCACTACGGTCTCACGACCAGCCCCGATGACTGCTGGATCGCGCTGCGCGGCTTGCGCTCGATGGGCGCACGGCTGTTGCAGCATCGTGCCAACGCCGACAAGCTGATAGCGTGGCTGCGCACACAACCGGAGGTGGAACACGTGTTGTACCCGGCGTTGCCCGACGACCCCGGCCACGCGCTCTGGAAACGCGACATGACCGGAGCCACCGGCCTGTTCGGCGTGGCGCTCAAGCCCGGCATCAGCGAGGCGAATTTTTTTTCCTTCGTCGACGGCATGGAGCATTTTGGCCGCGGCTATTCGTGGGGCGGCTACGAGAGCCTCCTGATTCCCTCGTTCCCGGAACGCACCGCGACGCCGCTGACTTTTGCCGGGCCGCTCTTCCGCGTCCATGCGGGCCTCGAAGATGCGGATGACCTGATCGCCGATCTCGAAGCAGGGTTCGAGCGGCTACGCGGATGAGTTGAACGCCCGTGGCGGAAGAAGAGAGCCAACCGCCCGCGCCGGGCGCAACTGCACCGGCGTCTTTGCAAGCCGAGCCGCCGCCGCCGGCCGAGCCGGTGGCGCCGCCGCCACTGCCAAGCAGCCGGGTTCAGTTCTCCGGCAGGGGCGGCGAGTACTTCCGCATCTGGGTGGTCAATCTGCTGCTGACGTTGCTCTCCTTCGGCATCTACTCGGCATGGGCGAAGGTACGCAAGACGCGCTACTTCTATCAGAACACGCAGCTCGACGGACACGCGTTCGATTATCACGGCGCGCCGCTCGCAATCCTGCGCGGGCGCATGTTGGCGGTGGTACTGCTGGTCGCCTATTCGTGGTCGTTTGATATTTCGCGCACGGTAGGCCTGGTGACGATCGCGGTGTTGTGCCTGGCAGGGCCGTGGCTTTTCATGAAGGCGCAGCAATTCAGATTCCGCAACAGCAGCTGGCGCGGCCTGCGCTTCGGCTTCGATGCGAATCTCGCGGCCGCGTATCGAACCTTGCTGCCGCTGCTTTTGATCTGGTTCTCCGGCACCATCCTGGGTGCGCTGCTGGTGCCGATGACAGTGCTTGGCGTGGTCGGCATTGCAACCGGATTGCTGCTTCCGTTGATGCACCACGCGCTGAAGCGGTATCAACACGCGCGCATTTCGTACGGCAACGTCGCCGCGACGTTCAAACCGGCGCTTGGCCGTTTTTATTTCGTCTACTTCAAGGGCTTACTGCTGCTCTTCGTCACGGCGGCGATCGGATCGTTCGCCGCGCTCGGCGTGATGTGGGTGGCCAACCTTCTGCGCCGGACTTTCGGCTTCGCGGGCCAGGGTGACACACAACTGGCCGCGATGGTCGCGGCCGGGGGAGTAGGCCTGATCGCCTATCTCGGCGTCTGGCCTTATTTCTCGACCCGCCTGCAGCAGATCGTGTGGGGCAACTCGCACCTTGGTTCGGTTGGTTTCGAGACCCGCATCCGCGCCTGGCCGCTGTTGCTGCTGGTCCTCAAATGCGTTTCGCTCACCGTGATCACTCTCGGTTTGTACTGGCCGTATGCGGCCGTTGCACTCGCGCGCTACCGGATCGCAAACATGGAGGTCATAGCGCCGGCGGCGCTCAATGACGCAGTCACTGGCGTGAGCGCCAGGACAGTAGCCGCGGGTGAGGGTGCGGCAGATGTTTTCGGGTTGGACGTGGGGCTCTGACGATGTCGAGCACGCCGGCTGCATTGTTTGGCGCAACCTGGTTCGACGGACAGACTGCCGCTGCACATACGGTAAACGTCGATGTCACCGCTGGTGGCTTGTCCCTGCTCGCGACGGACGGGAGCCTTCTGCGCACCGTCGGACTCGACACGGTTGAGCTCTCCGAACCCTGCGCGCGCGCGCCGCGCTTCGCCTACTTCCAAGACGGCAGCACGCTCGAAGTCCACGACGCCGAGCCGTTCACCGGTGCACTGGAGGCGCTTGGGTTGCGGCCGTCGCCGGTTGCGCGCTTGCAGCGCAGCGCGCCGGCAGCCACCGGCGCCCTGGCGTTGCTGGTTGCCTCAATCATCCTCGCGTACACGCACGGTGTACCGGTGCTCGCGCGCTGGATTGCTTTCGCACTGCCGGAGGGCGTCGAAGAGCGCCTCGGCGAGCAGTTCGAAAAGACGCTCAACCTCGAATTGCTCAAAACCAGCGATCTCTCCGAAAAATACCAGGCACATGTGCGTTCGTTGTTGCAGGACGCAGCCGTGCGCGGGGCGCCGGGGATCCAGTACGTGCTGAAGTCGCGCGCCACGCAGGAGGGCAAAGTCATCAACGCGTTCTCGTTGCCCGGCGGGACCATCATCCTGCTCGACGGCCTGGTCGAAGCTGCCGCCAACGAGAACCAGGTGCTTGCAGTGCTCGCGCATGAGTTGGGGCACGTCGCCAACAAACATGGATTGCGCAACGTGCTGCAGGCGCTTGGCATCGGCGCGCTCGCCAGTGCGATGTGGGGCGACTTCGCCGGGGTTGCGGCCAATGTCCCGGTCGTCTTCGGCGCGCTGCATTATTCGCGCGCGTTCGAACTCGAGGCCGACACCTACGCGGTCACGTTCCTGCGCGCAAACGGCATGGACGCGCAACCGTTGATCGAATTTTTCGAGCTGATGGCCGAGCGCAAGGAC
>DASQAE010000387.1:0-8179 GCA_035635915.1 Burkholderiaceae bacterium
GGCGCAGGACATCTCGAAGGCCGCGCCTTGGGCGATCTTTGGCGTTTTTCTGATCGTGTTCATGATCGCGATGCCGAGCGGAATAGCAGGCGGCATCGGAATGCTCTGGAACCGGCTGACCCGGCGCCGGGTTTCAGAAACAGCGGCGGTCGCACCCCGGCCGGGCATGCAACCCACGCCGTGACAAAGGAGACAACGATGAGACACGCAAGTTGGCTGATGGCAGTCGCCGTGCTGATCGCGGCGCCCGCGCCGGCGCAAACCCCCGGCGTCACGAAAACGGAGATCAAGATCGGCAACATCAATCCGTACAGCGGACCCGCGTCCGCGTATGGAACGATCGGCAAGTCGATTGGCGCCTACTTCAAGATGATCAACGAACAGGGCGGTATCAACGGGCGCAAGATCAACTACATCAGCTACGACGACGGCTACAGCCCGCCGAAGGCGGTGGAAATGGTGCGCAAGCTGGTCGAGCAGGACGAGGTTGCCCTGGTGTTTCAGTCGCTCGGTACGCCGTCGAACAGTGCGATCCACAAGTACATGAACCAGATGAAGGTGCCGCAACTGTTCGTTGCCACCGGTGCGACGAAATGGAACGATCCGAAGAACTTTCCCTGGACGATGGGCTGGCAACCGAACTACCAGACGGAAGGGCGCATTTACGCCGCGCATGTGCTCTCCAACGTCAAGGATCCGAAGATCGGGATCCTGTTTCAGAACGACGACTACGGTAAGGACTATCTGAAAGGCTTCGAGGAAGGGCTCGGCGACAAAGCCAAGACGTTGATCGTCATGAAACAGTCCTATGAGGTCACCGATCCGACCGTCGATTCGCAAATCGTCAACCTGAAGAACAGCGGTGCCAATGTGTTCTTCAATATCACCACGCCGAAGTTCGCCGCCCAGGCGATCAAGAAGGCACACGATCTCGGCTGGAAGCCGACGCAGTATCTGAACAACGTTTCGAGTTCGCTCGCCACTGTGCTCAAGCCGGCCGGGCTCGATGCGTCCAAGGGTCTGATCACCGCGCTGTACCAGAAGGAAGTCACTGATCCGCAGTGGAAAGATGACAAGGGCTTCCAGGACTGGCTCGCCTGGATGAAGAAGTACTACCCGGATGGCAGCCTCGAAGACCAGTCCAACGCATACGGTTACTCGGTCGCGCAGACGATGGTGCAGGTCCTGAAACAATGCGGCAACGACCTGTCGCGTGAAAACATCGTGCGGCAGGCAGCCAGTCTGAAAAACCTCGAACTTCCGATGCTGCTGCCCGGCATCCGAATCAACACCAGCCCGGATGATTTCGCCCCGATCGAACAGGAGCAGCTTGCGCGCTTCAATGGCGAGCGCTGGGAGATCTTCGGCGACGTGGTGGCTTCGTCCAAGTAGCCTTGAAATCGCGGCGCGCAATGCGCGCCGCGTACGGCCGCTAGTCGCGCGCGCCGCTGATCTCCGCGAAAAAAGCATCGCTATTCGGTTTGCGGCCGAGGAACGTTTCGACCAGTTCCTGCGGCGGCCGCTGTCCGCCCATCTCCAGGATCACCTTGCGGTAGCGCCGCCCCGCGACCGGATCGAGCATCCTGCCGTGGAAACCGGAGAGCATGTCGAGGCCCAGCACCTGCGACCACATGTAGCCGTAGTAGCCGGCTGCGTAACCGCCGACCAGATGGCCGAAGCTGGCTGGAAGGATCGTGCCCTCGACATGACCGAGGCGCGAAGCACGCTCGATTTCGATCCAGGCCTGCAACGCGGAAGGTGGCGAGCCGGTGTGCAACACCATGTCGTAGTTCGCGTACTGCCATTGCCGCGCGTACAGGATTCCGATGCCGAACAGCCTTGCCTTGCGCAGGCGCTCAACCATCTGCGGGGAAAGGGGCGGACATTCGCGGCAGATCTCGGCAAACAGGTGCAACGGTTGCTCGCGGCGTGCCCACTCCTCGAACATCTGCGACGGCGCTTCGACAAAATCGCGCTTGACGTTGGTGCCGCCGTGATCCACGTAACGTGTCTTCGAAAGCACGCCATGCAGCACATGGCCGAACTCGTGCAGCAGCGTTTCGAGTTCCTCCTGCGTCAGGCCGGTGCGATCCAGGTTCGCCACCAAAGCTGACGCCGGCTTGCGCCCGCTCAACGTGGACACCGAGCGCAACGTGAACGCGGCCGCATGGTTGTACTTGCCATCGCGTGGGAACAGATCGAGGTAGATGCCGCCGATGAACGCTCCCGGCGCACCGGTCGCCGTGCGCTCGAACACGTCGTAGTAGCGCACGTCGCTCGACCAGCGCGGCACGTCGCGCGCCACGAAGGTAACGCCATAGAGCAGTTCCGCCAGCCGCATGGTGAAGGCGACACTCTTCTCGCTCGGGAAATACGCGCGCAAAACTTCCTGATCGACCTGGTAACGGCTGCGCCGCACGCGCTCCTCGTGGAACGACACGTCCCAGCGATTCAACGTCACGTCGGCAACCGGGCGGCCAAGCATTGCGGCCTTGTCGGCCCGCAATGCGTCCAAGTCGCGCGCCTCGCCCTCATTGACGGCGCCTCGCACCTTGGCGAGAAACTCTCGCACCGCCGCGGGCGTTTGCGCCATCGCCCGCCGCAGCGAAAAGGTCGCAAAATCGGGATAACCATAAAGCCGCGCCATCTCGTGGCGCAGCACCAGCACACGATCGAGCAGCTCGAGGTTGGCATTGCCCCCCTGCTGCATCTTGGCCATATAAAGGTCGCGCCGCGCTGCTTCATCGATCGCGTTGTCGAGGAACGACGTATAGGTCGGCGAATCGAGTGTCACGATGAGCCGGCCTTCGGCGTCGCGCTTGCGGCTGTTGATCCAGTCCTGCGGTAAACCACGCGCCTGCTCGGGCGCGATCGTCACCACCGTCTTGTCCTCGTTGACGTTCGACTGGAACCGCAATGAGATCTTGTCGATCTCCTCGCGAATCTCCTTGATGCGCTTGCGTTGGTCGGGCTTGAGCGCAATGCCTGCATCTTCGAACGTGTCCAGAAGATCGTGGCGATACTGGCGGTCGATCGCGTCGGCGGGACGCAGACCGCGCACGCGCGCGTACAACTTCTCACTCTGGAACGGTTCGATCTCCAGCGAGCTAAACCGTTCGACACATGCGAGCGCGGCGTCGCGGGTGGCCGCGTCGGTCGCCGCATTGGCCAGCAGGAAAACCGGGCCGATGAAATCCTGCACCGAACCGGAGAGACGATTCCATTCAGCCAGGATCGTCTCCGACTCGACGCGTTTTTCCATCGCGCGCATGCGATCGCGCGCACGCTTGTATTCAACTCCGCAGCGCGCCTCGATCGCGCGCGCGTCCAGCATCGTCATCGACCAGCGTTGCGAAGCAGTCGCAGGCAGCCTGCCGGCGTCGCCGGCGAGTGTTGCACCCGCCGCGAAACAGGCGATGGCACCGAGTGCGCTGGTGAGCAAAGCTCGCATGTCAGTTCCTGAAAACACCGATCCCGTCACCTTGCCGCAGTCTGCAAGCAAGAGCACCACCGTTGTGACCAAACGGCTGCCGCACGGGACAGAACGTGATCGAAGCGGAACAACTAACCGTCGGTCGCCTGAGTCTTACGCTGCTGCCACAAGACGTCGCCGCCGCCGGAATCGCGATTGAGAACCCGCGCGAGCACGAACATGAGGTCGGAAAGCCGATTCAGGTACTGGCGCGGAGCTGCATTGATCGTCTCGTGCGCACCCAGTTCGACCAGGTCGCGCTCGGCGCGGCGGCAGGTCGCGCGGCAAACGTGTGCTTGCGCGGCGACGCGTTCGCCGCCGGGAAGAATGAACTCCTCCAGGCGCGGCAGGTCGGCGTTGTAGTACGCGAGCCGCGCGTCCAGGCGCGCGACCTGTGCTTCCGTGAGCATCTTGTAGCCGGGGATGCACAACTCGCCACCGAGGTCGAAAAGATCGTGCTGGATGTCCAGCAGGTCGGTGCGCACTTCCTCCGGCATCACTTCCGTCAACAGCAAGCCGATGAACGAATTCAATTCGTCCACGCTGCCCATCGCTTTCACACGCAAACTGTCCTTGCGCGTGCGCGTGCCGTCACCGAGGCCGGTCGTGCCGTCATCGCCGGTGCGCGTGGCGATCTGCGTCAGGCGTTTGCCCATCATTGCACCCTCCGCGGCCTACAATGGCCGCTTGCTCGATCAGGATTGGAGAGCGAGATTATGAACGCGCCCGCCACACTCACCGCGCTGCGCAAGCCCTTGCCGCCGGCCTTCGTGGAGAGGCTGCAGCAAACGTTCGGATCGCGACTGTCGCTCGCGGCGGCGGTGCGCGAACAGCACGGACGTGACGAATCCGCATACGCGCCGGTGCCCCCGGACGCGGTGATTTTTGCCGAATCCACCGACGACGTCGCCAACCTTGTGGCGCTCGGTGTCGAGTTCCGCGTGCCGGTAATTCCGTTCGGTGTCGGTTCGTCGCTGGAGGGACATCTGCTTGCGGTCCAGGGCGGCGTGAGCGTCGACCTTTCGCGGATGAACAAGGTGCTCGCGGTCAATCCGGAAGACCTTACCGTCACCGTGCAGGCTGGTGTCACGCGCAAGCAGCTGAACGATGAGATCAGGTCGACCGGTTTCTTTTTCCCGATCGACCCGGGCGCGGACGCCACGCTCGGCGGCATGACCGCTACGCGCGCCTCGGGGACCAACGCAGTGCGTTACGGCACCATGCGCGAGAACGTGCTGGCGCTCACCGTGGTCACCGGCGAGGCAAAGGTGATCCACACGGCACGGCGCGCGCGCAAGTCGAGCGCGGGTTACGACCTGACGCGACTCTTCGTCGGTTCGGAAGGCACGCTCGGCGTGATCACAGAAATCACGTTGCGGCTGTACCCACTACCGGAGGCGATCTCCGCCGCCATCTGCTCGTTTCCGAGTGTTGATGCAGCGGTGCGCACCACGATCGAGACGATCCAGCTTGGTGTACCGATAGCCCGCTGCGAACTCCTCGACGCACTGACAGTCAAGGCCGTCAACGGGCACGCCAAACTGGGGTTGCCCGAGTTGCCGCTGCTGTTATTCGAATTCCACGGCAGCCCCACCTCAGTGCGCGAACAAGCCGAGACCGTACAGACGATCGCGCTCGAACACGGCGGACGCGAATTCCAGTGGGCGACCACGCCTGAAGATCGCACACGGCTTTGGAGCGCGCGCCACAACGCGTATTTCTCGTGCCTGCAACTGAAGCCCGGCTGCCGTTGCTCGACCACCGATGTCTGCGTGCCGATCTCGCGCCTGGCGGAGTGCATCGGCGCAACGGTGGCGGACGTCGAAGCATCGGGACTGCTCGCGCCGATCCTGGGGCACGTGGGCGACGGCAATTTCCACTGCGCCATCCTGCTCGACCCCGCTGATCCGCGCGAAGTCGAAACCGCCGAGCGCCTCAACCGCGGCATCGTGCAGCGTGCGTTGGCAATGGACGGCACATGCACGGGAGAGCACGGCGTCGGCCTGCACAAGATGGACTTTCTGCTGGACGAGCACGGGCCGGACGCGATCGATTTGATGGCGCGCATCAAACGCTCGTTCGATCCGCTCAACATCCTCAACCCGGGCAAGATCGTGCGCGTCTGACCGAGCCTGGCGCTGTGAAACGCCTGCCGCCGTTGCACTGCCTGCAGGCGCTGGAAGCGGTGGCAAGGCGCGGCACGGTGGTCGACGCCGCCGAGGAATTGCACGTCACGGCGAGCGCAGTCAGCCATCGGTTGCGCCAACTCGAATCCTGGCTGGGCCGCGCGCTGATTGCGCGCGCACAGCCGCTCACGCTCACGGCCTATGCCGCCCAGTACGCGAGTGCAGCGCGCGCAGCGCTCGCAGTGCTGGCCGGGCTGCCTCAGCCGGCCCATGCCGCACGCACCCCACTGCGCGTTGCCGTTCCGCCAACATTCGCGCGCAACATCCTGGTGCCGCGGCTCGCCGCTTTTACGCAGGCGCATCCGCAAATCGAACTCGAGCTCAACCTCACGATTCCATTGCTCGACGTCAAGGCCGGGGAGTCGGAGGTCGAAGTACGCTTTGGTGCCGGCCAGTACGGCGATGCCGACGCGGTCGAGTTGTTGCTTGCAGAGCCGGTGTTCACGGTCGCCTCGCCGGCATACCTGACGCGCTTCGGTGCGCCCAAGCAACCCTCCGACCTCGCGCGTTTGACCTTGTTGCGCAGTCCGCTCGAGCCGTGGCGACCTTGGTTCGAAGTGGCGAGGCTCGCATGGGCGGAGCCATCGGGCGGTATTCAGTTCAACGACATCGGACTGCTGATGGAAGCGGCCATCGCCGGCCACGGAGTCGCACTCGCGCGGCAGACGATTGTGGCGGGCTGGCTCGAGATGGGATTGCTGCAGCGGCTGTTCGACCTCGAGGCAGAGTCGCCGCACGCGTATTGGCTGCTGTACGACCGCGACGTGTTGGCACGGTCGGAGGTAGTGACGTTCATCGAGTGGCTGCGGGGAGCGGTGCGGACGCGTGCTGAAGGACTTTCAGCCTCGCACTGAGCCGATTTCAGCGCGCCAGGCATTGCTCGGCGGCACACTGCGCGTCACCGCCTCACTTCACCTGGAGACGCCCATGCAAGAACAACCCCGGATCCGCCAATGGCGCGTGCGCACTGTGCGGGTGCCGCTCGCTGAACCGCACAACACGGCGAGCGGTACCGTCGCCGAGTCGCCGCTCGTCCTCACCGACGTCGCATGTGATGACGGTGGCGTCGGGCACAGCATCGTGTTCACGTACACGCCGGCGGCACTCAAGCCCACAGCCGATCTTGTTGCCACTTTCGGTTCGTGGTTCGTCGGCGAGACGAGCGCACCGCTGGAGATCGAGAACCGCATCGCGCGCCGGCTGCGTCTGCTTGGACCGCAGGGGCTCACCGGCATGGCGGCCGCAGCCATCGACATGGCGCTATGGGACGCTGCTGCCCGTCGCCACGGCGTGTCGCTGGCCGCTCTGCTTGGCGCGAGCCCGCGCCAAGTGCCGGCCTACGGCGCGGTGGGGTACGACGGGATCGACGGGTCGGCACGCACCGCCGAACAATGGGCAAAACGCGGGTTCACCGGAGTCAAGGCGAAGATCGGGTACCCGAGCATTGCGGAAGATCTTGCGGTCGTGCGCGCGATGCGATCTGCAATCGGCCGCGATGTCGCCATCCTGGTCGACTACAACCAGAGCCTGACACCGACCGAAGCGATCGAGCGCGTGCGTGCACTCGACGCCGAAGGGCTGGTCTGGGTCGAAGAACCAACGCTGGCGCATGACTATGCTGGCCACGCGCGCATCGCGCAGGCCGCGGCGACGCCGATCCAATGCGGCGAGAACTGGTGGGGCGTGCTCGACCTGCGGCACGCGCTCGATGCGGGTGCCAGCGATTTCGTGATGCCCGACGTGATGAAGATCGGCGGCGTGAGCGGATGGATGCGCGCGAGCGCTCTTGCCAGCGCACGCAACGTGCGGGTCTCGAATCACCTGTGGCCCGAGATCTCGGCGCAGCTGTTGTCTGCGACGCCGACTGCGCACTGGCTCGAGTACGCCGACTGGTGGAATCCGGTAATGGCCGAGCCGCTGGTGATCGAAAAGGGAATGGCTAACTGCGCGGGCGTGATGGGATCCGGTGTGGCCTGGAACGAGAGCGCGATCGAGAAGTTTGCTGCATGAGGCGAACGCGCATCGCGCTGGATTTCGCGCGTAAGCTTGGATGACGATGAACGCCCCGACTGAAGTCGCGAACGCGAGTGCTCTCACCATCGAGGGCGAGGTGGTCGAGTTCGGCGGCCGCTGCCTGGATGTGCCGGGACTCGATCTGCTCGCACTTCTCATCGGCTCGGAGGGCATGCTGGCGGTCGTCATGCAGGTGACCGTGAAGCTGGTGCCGAAGCCGCAGTTCGCGCGCGCGATCATGGCCTCGTTCGACGACGTGGAGCGCGCCGGCGATGCGGTCGCGGCGGTGATCGCCGCCGGCATCATTCCCGCCGGCATGGAAATGATGGACAAGCCGGCGATCGGCGCGGTGGAGCCCTTCGTCAACGCCGGCTACGACACCACTGCACAGGCGATCCTGCTCGTGGAGTCCGACGGTACGCCGCAAGAAGTCGAAGAAGAAATCGTGCGTTTGAAGACCGTGCTCGCGGGCAGCGGCGCAACGCGCCTCAAAGTGTCCGAGAGCGAG
>DASQAE010000388.1:0-1799 GCA_035635915.1 Burkholderiaceae bacterium
CTGCGCCTCCGGGCCGGGCAGCAGCACGCAGAAGTTGAGCGCGTGCAGGAAGCGCTCCTCCTCGATCCATTTCTTCTCGTCGACCAGCACGCGATGCATGATCGCGATCTGCCCGGCGGGCCCGCCGAAGCTGATGAAGCCGAGCTTGAGCCAGTAGGCGAAAGCTTCGCCGAAAGAGAGCGGGGGCGCGGCGCCTGTCTGAACCTGGGTGTTCATTCCGGCACTTTCATCGCGGCATGGAGCGAATCGAAGAGCGGAAGCGCCGCGGCGAGCAGCGCGTTGTCTTCGGCGTGTTGCGCTTGCAGGCCGCGCACTACCGTCTCGACCCCCGCTGCGGCATCCAACGGGATGCCGCCCACATCGATGTAGTGCACCAGTTCGCCCAAGCGCTTCAGCGCGGGGTCGCCGTCGAGGCCGAACGTGTGCAACACGACCTCGAACGCCACCTTGTCGTCGACGTGAGAAAAACGTGCGCCATCGAAGTCATAACCGATTGCGCTTTTCGGGCATCGCTTCGGGCTGTCGATCCAGATGAAGCGCGGCGAGCGATCGACAAACCGTGTAATCAGCCAGGCAGTGGCAAGGCGATTCGCCCATGGCCGCTTGCGCGTTGCCCAGGTCCTGCCCTGGAAGTCCTTCGCCGCCTGCGGCTTGAGGCTGTTTGCGCGCGGCGTCGGCTCACCCGGTGATAGATGGCGCTCGATCTCCCGCCGCAGCGCCTCGAGCGCAGCGCCGGCACGTTCACATTCCTTGCCCGGAAAAAAATCGCTGCCGCGCACGGCCACGAATTGTTGGTCGAGCCCGCGCAGCAGCTTGTGCAACTCCGCCTCGCTGGCGTTCTTGAGCCGTACCCGTGTTTCCTTGATGGACTGCATCAGTTCGCGGTAGAGCTCGCGCCGATCGAACAACGCCCTGAACGATTCCTCCTGGGCTGCGTCGCGCGCGCGCACGACCAGCATGTGCGCTTCTGCTCCGCCCTCCCGGACCGTCCTTTCGATATCCCAAAGCGCCGGCGCGGTGGGCGCACTGGCCGGAAGCAGGTACACGCCCTCGCGCAGCGTTCCCGCGCCCGTCGCCTTGAGCGCCCGCCACACGCGCACCCGCAGTGCACTGGGCGTGGTCGGCAGCGTCGCGGTGAGCAGCAGCCATTCGGATTTCATGTAGCAAATGTATCATCATGTGATGAATGCTACAGCGATGCCTTGCGCGCAGCGCGGATCATGCAGTCGATCGAATCTCGAGCCGTTGCAACCGCCGGCGCGACGACCCGGCCGCCTTGGTACAGTCCACGTCGAGGCGCGGTCGAGCGCGGAGGTGAGGATGGAAGGTCCGGTACACGTGATGGAAAAAAGCGCGCTCGCGGCGCGCATCGGGACCGAGATCGGCGTGTCCGACTGGGTCCGCATCGATCAGTCGATGATCCAGGCCTTCGCCGACCTCACCGGCGACCATAGTTTCATTCACGTCGATCCCGAACGCGCGCGCGCGACACCATTCGGAACAACGATCGCACACGGGTTTCTGACGCTATCGCTGCTTTCCCAGATGGCGTACCAGGTCTGCCCTCGTATTGCCGGCGCCAAATACGGCCTGAACTATGGCTGCGAGCGCTTGCGCTTTGTTTCGCCCGTGAAAAGCGGGTCGCGGGTGCGCGCGCACTTTGTGCTGCGGGCACTGGAAGAGCAGGCGGGCAATCGCGTGCAACTGCGTTATGACACGACGATGGAGATCGAGGGCGAGACGAAACCGGCGCTGGTGATCGAGTGGCTCTCGATGGCGTTCTTTTGAAGAAAGCCGTA
>DASQAE010000389.1:0-2372 GCA_035635915.1 Burkholderiaceae bacterium
TGCAGGACGTTGTTGGAGGTCAGGTGCCGGTGATGTTTCTCGATCTCGCGTCGGGACTGTCATTCATCCAGAGCAACAAGTTGCGCGTGCTCGCCATAGGCACCAGCAAACGCTCGCCGGTGTTGCCCGATGTGCCGACACTGGCAGAACAGGGCGTCATCGATGTCGACGTGTTCGCGTTCCAGGGTCTGGTCGGTCCGGCCGGACTGCCAGCAGCGATCGTGACGCGCTTGAATCAGGAGCTGAACAAGGCGCTCAACAATCCCGCGGTGGTGAAGAAGTTCACCGACTTCGGCATGGAACCGATCGCGACCTCACCGGAGCAGTTCAAGGCGATGGCACGCGCGGAGGCCGAACGCTGGGGGCCGATCATCAAGGCCAATCACATCACGTTGGATTGAGGGGAGAGACTTCGGAGTGCGGCCCCCACCCCAGCCCTCCCCCGCTTCGCAGGGGAGGGAGTTCGTTCCCTCCCCCGCCTGCGGGGGAGGGTTAGGGTGGGGGCAGAATGACCACTGAAGATCAAAACACCACCACCTGCCTTACCGCCTTGCCTTCGTGCAACTGATCGAAGCCGCGATTGATGTCTTCCAGCGCCAGCGTGCCGGTCTTCAATCGATCTACCGGCAGTCGCCCCTGGCGGTAAAGATCCATGTAGCGCGGCAGGTCGCGTGACGGCACACACGTGCCGATATAGCTGCCCTTGAGCGTGCGTTCTTCGGCAACCAGGTGCAACGGCGCCATCGGCCACGTGGCATTCGGCGGCGGCAACCCGGCCGTCACTGTGGTGCCACCACGGTGCGTGATCTTGTAGGCGAGTTCGAACGCGCGCACCGAACCCGCCATCTCGATTGCGAAATCCACACCGCCGCCACTCGTTTTCCGGATTGCTTCGACGCTGTCGGCCGCACCCGCGTTGAAGACATGCGTGGCCCCCAGCTTCTTCGCAAACGCAAGCTTGTCCTCCGATAGATCGACCGCGATCACCTGGCGCGCGCCCGCGGCGAGCGCACCGAGCACCGACGCCAGGCCTACGCCACCCAGGCCAACCACAGCCACGGTCGTGCCGGCGCGCACCTGCGCCGTGTTGACCACCGCGCCGACTCCGGTGAGAACGGCGCACCCGAACAGGGCTGCTTCATCGAACGGCAGATCCAGCGGGATACGTATCGCCGAGCGACGCGAGACCGTTGCCTGCGTGGCAAACGCAGCGCAGCCCAGAAGGTGATTGATCGGCTGCCCGTTGCGCCGCAGGCGCCGCGTGCCGGAAAGCAATTTGCCCGAGACGTTCGCCGCCGCGCCGGGTTCGCACAACGCGGGCCTGCCCTCTGCGCACGGTGCACAGTGGCCGCAACTGGGCACGAACACCAGCACGACGTGATCGCCCACCGCAAGATCCGTCACGCCGTCGCCCAGTTGCTCGACCACACCCGCGGCTTCGTGACCCAGCACCATCGGCAACGGTCGCGGCCGGTCGCCGTTGATGACCGACAGGTCGGAATGGCACAGGCCCGCCGCCTTGATGCGCACCAGGATTTCGCCCGGGCCCGGGGGCTCGAGATCGATCTCCTCGATTTTCAGCGGACGCGACTGCGCATAAGGCAGCGACGCTCCGATCGATTCGAGCACTGCAGCGCGGATCTTCATTCGATCTCTCCCGTGTCTCTTCGCACCAGCACGGCGCGATTCAAGTCGGCGCAACTCGTGGCACCCATCAACGCCATGTTACGGTCGATCTCGTCGCGCAGCAGATGGATTGCATGCGTGACTCCCGCCTGGCCCGCGATCGAAGCCGCGTAGTTGAATGGCCGGCCGACGAACACGAACTTCGCGCCGAGCGCCAGCGCCTTGACGACGTCGGTACCGCGCCGGATGCCGCCATCGATCATCACTGCCATCTTGCCTGCGGCCGCAACGACCTCGGGCAGCACACGCAACGATGCGATCGCATGATCGAGCTGGCGCCCGCCGTGATTGGAGACGATCACGCCGTCGGCCCCGTGTTCGCGCGCCAGGCGCGCATCGTCCGCATGCAGGACGCCCTTGACGATCAGCACACCCTGCCAGCGTCTGCGCATGCGATCGAGGTGCTGCCAGTTCAGGTTGTCGCGCGCCGCGAAGTCGCGCAGGACGTTGGGTGCAATCACCGGAGCGCCGCGTTCGGCGAACGAATTTTCGAAGTGCGGCATGCCATGTCGCAGCAAAGTGCGCACGAACGTGCCGAGCAGCCAGCGTGGATGACTCAGGCCGTCGTAAAACAGCCGCAACGAGGGACGCAGCGGCGTCGAAAATCCTTCGCGCGTGCTGTTGGATCGATTGCCTGCAACAGGAACGTCGACCGTGACAACGAGCGTTCGATAACCGGCCGCGGC
>DASQAE010000390.1:0-1794 GCA_035635915.1 Burkholderiaceae bacterium
GCTCGATGCGCACCAAACGCTCAAGAGGCTCTCATGAATCCCGTCGCCGCGATGAACCCGTACGCATGGATCGCGATTGCGGTCCCGTAACTGATCGCGATCAGTCCGAAGGCAAGAAACTCCTCGAATTCGAGCGGCACGCCGGAGCGGCGCAGTCGATCGACAGCCAGTGCCAGCACCATTCCGCACAATGCGCCCAACACGACACCAGCGCATACGGCCCACGCGACATCTTGGGTGAACCAGTCAAGGAATTGCGGGGTACCGGAGATGAGCATCAGGCCCAGCAGAACCGCTGGGAACGCAGCACCGTCGTTCAATCCCGCCTCGGCAGTGAGCGCAACACGCAGGGCGTCGCGATCACCCGGGTGCTGCACCTGAACGTCACCCGCCAACACCGGATCGGTCGGCGCGAGCACCGCGCCGAGGAGCAGGGCGACGGGCCAGGGAAGCGACAAGAGCTCATGCGCCGCGAGCGCGATGCCGGCGATGGTCAGCACCATCGTGATCGATGCCAGTTTGATGGGCATGCGCCAGGCGCTCCAGGTAAGCGGCAGACGCAAGCGCAGTCCGACCGCGAAGAGCGAGATCAGCACCGCCACCTCGGCCAGCACTTCGACATTGCGCGCGTGGCGCACGAGGTCGACCGCCAGCAGATCGAGCCCGTTCGGTCCGATCAGGATGCCGGCAGCCAGATAGATCACGGCGAACGACAGTGGCAAGCGCGAGACCCATCGACTCGCGAACGCCATCAGGATGAGCACCAGACCCACCAGCAGGAACCAGGAGAAGTACATCGCGCCTAGCAGCACTATTGGCGCGCATGGCCGCACGGCGCAAGCACTTGCGCCGCACCGACGGCCGCCAGCGGTGGTGCTCGCGGGCATCGGTGCAATCGATGTGCCCGCGCTGGCCTGCACGCACGCGACAGGTATCGGATGACGGCGACGCTGAACGAGCAACTAAGACGTCTCGGCTTTGTCGCGATCGTCATGGGGCTGATTGCGGCGCTGCACGTCGCCTGGCTTGCACCTCTTGGCCCGGCACCGTTGTCGACCGGCCTGCTGCTGCTGGGGATCTTCGCCTGCGCCACCTACGGCGGGATATGGGCCGGTTTGTCAGCGACCGCGATCGCTGTCACCGTGGCACTGCTCTTGTGGCAACGTTCTGCGCTGCCGGGCAACGAGTCGGTTCATATCGCGCTCCTTGCTGCAGTCGGCGTTTTGACGTCATTGATGGCGCAAGCAGCCCGGCAGGCCCGGGTGCGCGCCGACGCGGACCGCGCCGCGTTGCGGCGCCAGATGCAGGAGCGCGCTGCGGCTGAACTGCGGCTGGCTTCGAGCGAGCAGCGCTTTCGCACCGTCATCGACGCCTTGCCCGATCTGGTGTTTGCCGCGGATGCTGCAGCCCGATTGCGCCTGCTGAACGAGCATTGGCTCGATGGCGCGTCCGTCCAGGACCAAACGCAGCCATACGACTTGTTCGGCCTCGTGCATTCCGACGACGTAGCGCGTGTGCGCCAGGCGTGGAGCGAGGCGATCGCTTCCGGCGTGCCGCTCGACCTCCGCTGTCGTCTGCGGGCGCAGGATCAGACGTTCCACTGGGTCCTGTTGCGAGCGCAAGCGGGCGCAGCAGCGAGCGTGCGCGACGAATACTGGTTCGGCGTGATCATCGACATCGACAAGACGCTTGCTGCCGAGCGCGCGCTGCGCGAGAGCGACGAACGGCTGCGCCTGGCGCTGGAGGCGACCGAACTGGGCATGTGGGACTACGACTTCGCCACCGATACGGCCG
>DASQAE010000391.1:0-1565 GCA_035635915.1 Burkholderiaceae bacterium
GTCGCGCGCCCGCCGACGATCGCGTAGGCAAGCCGGCGTGTCGCGTCGTTGCAGTCGACGAGCAGTTCACGCGCGACCAGGCCGTTGACGAAGGTGACCACGCGCGCATCGCCGTCGAGGCGACAGTCGGTCACGAATCCCGGTACCAACCGCTGGTGCACGGCGCCGAAATCGCGCAGTGCATCCCAGACTTCCGCAGCACTCGCATGCAGCGGAACTTCGTTGCGGATCGAAGCCATCGTGTTGTCTCCATGATTGCTCTTGACCAATGCTAGTTGTCGGACGGCAGCAGGACTTGGCAATTCTTGCGCATCGCCGCGCCCGCTCTAGCGCCTTACACTGCGCGCCTCTTGGGCACGGTTGTGAACGCCATGGTTCGTTCGATCCTGCTCTTCACCTGCATCATGGTCTGCTCCTGCGCCACCGTTGCGCCGCCACCGCCGCAAGCGCGCGCCGAACTCGCTGCCGCCGGCAAGCTGCGCGCGGCGATCAACCTCGGCAACCCGGTCCTGGCGCAGAAGGACGCGGCGACCGGCGAACCACGCGGCATCTCGGTGGATCTGGCACGCGAGCTGGCAAAACGCCTCGAAGTTCCGGTGGAGTTCGTGGTGTTCGACGCCGCGGGCAAGGTGTTCGAGACGCTGCAGACGAATAGCTGGGATGTCGCGTTTTTTGCGGTCGATCCTGCGCGTGCGACCGAAATCGCCTTCACCGCGCCTTACGTCGTGATCGAAGCAACCTACCTCGTGCGCACCGAGTCGCCGCTGCGCACGATCGAGGATGTCGATCGCGATGGCGTACGCGTAGCGGTCGGCAGCAAGAGCGCCTATGACCTTTATCTGAGCCGCACGCTCAAGCGTGCGCAGCTTGTGCGCGCCCCGACGTCACCGGCGGCGATCGAAATGTTTCTGCACGAAAAACTCGAGGCGGCGGCCGGCGTCAAACAAGCGCTGGTCGCGTTTGCAAGAACACACTCCGACCTGCGCGTGATCGACGGCCGCTTCATGGCGATCGAGCAGGCGATGGGCACGCCGAAACGCAACGCGGCAGGCGCGCAATACCTGCGCCAGTTCATCGAGGAGACGAAAAAATCGGGCTTTATTGCCAAAGGGCTCGAACGCAGCGGACAAGGCGACGCAACGGTGGCGCCGCCGGCGCCGGATCAATGATTCAAGTCCACAGGAGCTAGCCTGACGATGGCACTGAAGCGCCCCAAGGGTTCATCCGGCACGGTGGTCGTGCTCGAGCACACATCGAAGGTTCTCAAAGGCAACGCGCTCGGCGATCCGCACGTGCGCAAGCTTGGTGTGTGGCTGCCGCCGCAGTACGACGAAGGCGGAGACAAACGCCGTTTCCCGGTGCTGTATGACCTGGTTGGATTCACCGGATCCGGCCTGGCGCATCTGAACTGGAAGCCGTTCGGCGACAACGTACCCGAGCGTTTGGCGCGCTTGATGCACGAAGGAAAAATGGGACCGGTGATCGCCGTGTTCCCGGACTGTTTCACCGCGCTCGGCGGCAATCAATACGTCAATTCATCCGCAATCGGAAACTACGCCGACTAC
>DASQAE010000392.1:0-7533 GCA_035635915.1 Burkholderiaceae bacterium
CCGCATCAGGAACTTGGCCATTTTGTAGCCGAGCTGGCGTTCGACGCGCAGGCGCAAGGGTGCACCGTTGGGAATCGGCAGCGCCCTGCCATTGAGCTGATAAGCCAGGATCGTCTGCGGGTGATAGGCATCCTCCATATCGATGCTCTCGTAGTAGAAGTTCCGACCGCCTTTGGCCATCGGGTCAGCGCAGTAGAAAACGGCGTAACGCGCCTGCTGCTGCGGATGCACCAGCGCGAGAACCTCGCTCAACGGCACGCCGGTCCATTTGCCGATCGCACTCCAACCCTCGACGCAATCGTGACGCGTGATCTGGGTGCGGCTTTTCATCGCCTTGAGTTGCGCCAGCGTGAACTGTTGCGGCTTTTCGACGAGGCCATCGACGGTGAGGCGCCAGTCGACAAAACCACCCAAGGCGAGCGCCTGATATTGCGGGTTATCGGGCAACGCGGTCCCATTGCTGCGAAATTGCGGCGATAAATCCGCTTCGCTGAACTCCTGCGCCATCGCTTTGCGCGAAGTGATCAGATGGTGCACGCCCTTGCTGATCCGCTCGCCGGCCTCGAGCACCCGGGGAAACCAGTCGGTGCTGGAGAGCCGATCGCAGCCGGCAAGGAGCAGCGCGCCGGTGCCACTGAGCGCTCGCAGCAGTGCACGGCGGCGCGAGGGGATGACTTGGGCCTTCATTGCACCCCCTGCTTGACGCGGAAGTTGCCGGTGATCATCGACCGCAGGTGGTTCCAAAAGCCGCTCACGAAAACCTCGAAGACGTGGATGAGTACAAAAACCACCAGTAGCCACGCGGCGATGAAGTGCAGCGTGCGCGCCGACTGGCGACCACCGAGAATGTCGACCCAATTCGGGATTACCGTATCCAGCCAGGGCGACATCGCCCAGCCCATCAGGATGACGAGTGGCAGCAGCACGAAGATCACTCCCACATACGCCAGTTTCTGCAGCACGTTGTAGCGTTTGCCGGCCTCACCGGTCGGATGCCGGAACAAAAGGTGATCCTTGATCGAGCCGCCGATGCCTTTCAACTCGTGCGATGTTGGAGCCAGGTCGTGCCATAGGTGGCGGCTCGTGACCGAGTAGACGACATAGGCGATGCCGTTGAGCACGAACACCCAGGCGAAGAAAAAATGCCACTGGCGTGCCATCGCCAGCGAATACCACCCGGGTATGGTCGCCCAGCGCGGAAACGCAACCTCCTGCGGATTGCCGTCGCGCTCGGTCAGTCCCAATACGCCGGTGGTGTTGAACTCATGGCCCAGGACGCGCACAACGCCGATGCGCCCGGAGCGCTCGTCGTCGCGCGTGCCGATCTGCAGCAGCGGCGGCCTGCCGGTGTACGACGACTTGCCCCAGTAAAGCGCCGGATGGGCGTTGAAGATCTGCAGACCGCTCATCATCAGGATCGTCAGTGCGACGACGTTGATCCAGTGCATGACGCGTACCGGCAGAGTGTGGCGGTAGTACAGGTAACTGTGGCTGCTGCCTGACAGGGCGGACATGGGTGTGCTCCGCGTGTGACTACATTATGTCGCGCGGCAGGCGCGGAAATGACAGCGGTTGCGAGGGCGTGGCTTTGCGGCCCCACCCCAGGGGAGGGCGCGAATCCCCTCCCCCGCCTGCGGGGGAGTGTCAGGGTGGGGGGCCGAACGACTTCGATCTAACCCGCGCGTACTACCTGCCGCCCGCGCAAATACCTCGCCATCGGCCAGGCCCAGACCAGCAGCGTTGCGATTCCCAGCGTCGCGGCGATGGGCCGCTCGAAGAACGCCAGGAACCGTCCATCCGACTTGATCATCGATGTGATGAAGTTCTCCTCCAGCATCGTGCCCAGGATCACGCCGAGAATCGCAGGTGCTATCGGGAAACCGTTTTCTTCCATGAAGTACGCCAGCACGCCGAACACCAGGATGATGGTGACCGCGAACACGGTGTTGTTGATCGCGAATGCACCGACGATGCAAAACAGCAGGATGATCGGCATCAGCAGGTTGCGCGGCACGTCCAGGATGCGCTTGGCCGCCTTGATGCAGGCCCAGCCGAGCGGAATCATCAGAAGGTTGGCGACAAAAAAGACCAGGAACACGGCGTAGATCTGCGAGACGTTGTTCATGAAGATCGCCGGTCCTGGGTTCATGCCCTTGATATAGAGCACGCCGATCACGATCGCGGTGATCGAGTCGCCCGGGATACCGAACACCAGTGCCGGAATCCACGCACCCGCCAGCGCGCTGTTGTTGGCCGCGCCGGACTCGACGATGCCTTCGACATGCCCGGTGCCGAATTTCTCCGGTTCCTTTGAAAACTTCTTCGACATCGCGTACGACATCCACGCCGCGATGTCCGCGCCGGCGCCGGGCAACGCACCGATCAAGGTGCCGAGCGCACTGCCGCGCAGGATCGAAACCCAGTACTTCTTCGTCAACTGCCACTGGCCGCGAAAGACGTTGCCGATCTGGCGCGTGGCGATCACGCCTGTGCCACTGGTTTCCACCGCGTAACGCAGGATCTCCGACACCGCGAACATGCCGATCATCATCGGAATCAGTCCGACCGAACCCAGCAGCTCGATCGAACCGAACGTAAAACGCGGATAACCGGCAGGGTTGTCGAGGCCGATGGCCGAGATCAACAAACCGCCGAGCAACGAGACGATGCCCTTGACCGGATTGCCCGTGCTGATGAAAACCGCGCAGGTGAGCCCGAGCAGCACGAGCCAGAAGTACTCGAACGAGCTGAATCGCACCGCGACCTCGGCCAACGCCGGCGCGGAGGTGACAAGCACCACGGTGCCGAACAAGCCGCCGATCACGCTGAACACCAAGCCGGCGCCGAGAGCGGTTTCGGCCAGCCCCTTTTTCGTCATCGCGTACGCCTCGTCGGTGTACGCGGCGGAGGCGGGCGTGCCAGGGATGCGCATCAGGCAGCCGGGGATGTCGCCGGAGAAGATCGCCATCGCGGTGGCGGTGACGATGGATGCGATCGCCGGCACCGGCGGCATGAAGAACGTGACCGGCACCAGCAACGCGGTGGCCATCGTTGCCGTCAGCCCCGGGACCGCACCTACGAAGAGGCCGAAGATGGCGGAGATGAGCATCACGAGCATCGTGTAGGGCTCGAATACCAACGCGAACGCGTGCAGGATGTCGTTCATCTCACCACGCGAAGCGTTCGAGCACGCCCCACGGCAGCGGCACGCGCAGCAGCTTGTAAAAGAGGAAGTGAATCACCAGCGTCGCGCTGATCGCGACGATGACTGCCGGCAACAAGCGCACCTTGAGCTTGAGAAACAGCGCGAGCAGGCAGAGTGCGGCGGTCGGCATGAATCCCAGCGGGTCCGCGGCGATGACATAAAACACCAGCACCGCGCATACAGCGAGAAAGTTGGTCAGGGTTACCGGATTGCGCATCCAGTCGAGGATTTCGAACAGCGGCAGCCGCGCCCGCAAGCCGCGCACCACGAGCAATACGCCGCATCCGATCAGGCCGACCGCGATCACGCCCGGAAACAGCGCCGGACCGTAGTTCTGTCCCGGGATGAGCGGATAACTCTGGATGTGAACCAGGATCGCGAGCGCGAGCGCGATCAAGAACGCACCAACGACGGAGTCGTTGATCTTCACTATTCGGCGCAGTGCTCGATGCCTCTCACTTCACGATCCCGACCGCTTTCATCGTCGCGCCGAGATCGTTGGTCGACTTTTCCATGAAGGTCGCAAACTCCGCCGGCGGCAGATACACCACGCCGAAGCCGCGGCTCGCCATGAATTCCTTGTATTCCTTCGAGTCGTACGCGGCTTTGACCGCGGTGACCAGCTTTGCTTCGACGTCCTTCGGCAATCCTTTCGGTGCCGCCATGCCGCGCCACGCGGCCATCTTCCAGTCTGTGCCGAGCGCGGTCTTGAGCGGCGGCAAGTCTGGATAGAGCGCAGGCGGCTTGGTGTCCATGATGGCAAGGCTTTTCACCTTGCCGGCATCGATCAGCGAGCGCGCTTCCGGAATCGAGCACGGCACGATGTCGACGCCGCCCGCAACCAGGTCCTGCAGCCCGGGCGCGGCGCCGTTGGACGGCACCCATGGCGCCGCGGCGGGATCGACGTTCAGGCTCTTCAGCATGCCCGCGAGCGCGAGATGCCAGATGCCGCCTTGTCCGGTGCCCGAGGCCTTGAGTTTGCCCGGATTCGCCTTGATCGCCTCGACCAGCTCCTTCGCCGTTTTGTACGGCGCGTCAGCGCGCACCTGCAGTCCGGCGGGATCGGCGTTCACCAGGCCGAGCGGTGTGTACGACGCACCTTTGAGCTGAGTGAGGCCCTGCCAATGCATCATGCCGATCTCGACCGTGATCAGCCCGATCGTGTAACCGTCGGCTGGTGCTTCGGCGATCGCCGAGTGGCCGACCACGCCGTTGCCGCCGGTGCGATTGACCACATTGACCGGCTGCTTCAGATCCCGCTCGAGAATGCTGCCGATGATGCGCGCGGTGGCATCGGTTCCGCCGCCTGCACCCCAGGGAACGATGAGCGTGATGGGTCGATTCGGATACTGCGCTGCCGCGGGCGCCGCGAGTGCGGCGGCGACGGCAGACACTGCGGCAAGCCGCAGCAGGAACTGGCTGAGCATGGCGTCTCCTTGCTTCGATCGCCGCGCGCGGTAGCTTCTGGTGGGACCGTTCTGGCGCGGAAGCGGCGAGAATTTCACGAGGCACGATCGGTGTCAACGTTGCCAACGCAGAGGCGCATAACCCTTGGGTCGTCGCAAACCGCGTTTACGTTTGGATAGCCAACGCACGCGATGCTCGGCGTGCGCGATTCGCTGGCGGTCATAACCTTCTATCACCACCCTTCGCGGACCGAGTGCAATACTGAATTGAACGCTCCAGGCAAGGACAAGGAGCGGGTCAACGGGAGACTATCCGTGAAAGCGATTCCAATCTTCGGCGTGACGCCGGACGCCGGCGTTTGTGCAGAGCCCGGCGCAGTTCGCAAGTCCGACCTGCCGCTTACCCGGCGCGAGTTTCTGCGAGGTTCCGGAATTCTCACTGGGACACTGGCTGCATCGAGCGTGCTCGCAAGCCTCGCGCCCTCGCACAGCTGGGCGGTTGAACTGAAGACACTTACCGACCTGGAAGGCGCGGCGTTGATGAAAATGGGCCGCGTGCTTTATCCGCACGCGAAGCTGCAGGACGCTGTTTACGCGCTGCTCGCCAAGGATCTCGATGCCGACGCTGCAAAAAGCGCCGATACGTTGAAGCTGCTGCGCGAGGGCATCGCTGGGCTGGATAAGGCGGCCGGCGGCAGTTTCGTCGACGCCGGCCCGGCAAAGCAGCTCGAGGCCGTGAAGTCGGTCGAGGGCACGCCGTTTTTCAACACGGTGCGCGGCAAGTGCATTACGTCGCTCTACGACAACGACATGGCGTACGCCTCGTTCGGTTATCAGGGTGCGTCGTACGACAAGGGGGGCTACATCATGCGTGGCTTCCAGGACGTCAAGTGGCTGCCGGACCCGCCGAAAGCGGCAAGCCCGGCCTCCGGCAAATAGCCGCGAGTCTGCAAGCACGCAAACGACGTCCACAGGGAGACGCAGATGCCAAGCTTCAATTTCAATGACGATTCCGTCGTCGTCGTCGTCGGTTCCGGCGCAGGCGGAGGAACGCTTGCTAACGAGTTGTGCCAGAAGGGCGTCAAGGTTGTGCTGCTGGAGGCAGGCGCACGCCAGTCGCCATCGACGTTCGTCAACGACGAGTGGAAGTCGTTCGGCCAGCTCGCCTGGCTCGATGCACGCACCACGTCCGGCACCTGGCGGGTCGCGCAGGATTTCTCGGGCTTGCCGGCGTGGATCTGCAAGACCGTCGGCGGCTCGACCACGCACTGGGCGGGCGCGTCGCTGCGCCTTCACGATTACGAGTTCAAGGCGCGTACGACCTACGGCGACATCAAGGGCACGACGCTGCTCGACTGGCCGCTGACGCTGAAGGAACTGGCGCCGTACTACGCGCGCGCCGAGAACAAGATGGGCGTCACGCGCACCAACGGCATCCCCGGCCTGCCCGGCAACAACAACTTCAAGGTGATGTACGCCGGCGCGACCAAACTCGGCTACAAGGAGTGCCATACCGGCCGCATGGCGATCAACAGCCAGCCGCGCGATGGCCGCGGCAGTTGCCTGCAGATCGGCTTCTGCTTCCAGGGCTGCAAATCCGGCGCCAAGTGGTCGACGCTGTACGCCGAGATTCCGAAGGCCGAAAAGACCGGCAAGCTCGATCTGCGCCCGCAGTCGCACGCGGTGAAGATCGAGCACAACGCGGCCGGCAAGGTGACGGCGGTCGTTTATCGCGACAGCAACGGCAAGGAGCAGCGCCAGAAAGCGCGCGCGGTTTGTGTTGCCGGCAACTCGATCGAAACGCCGCGCCTGTTGCTGCTGTCGGCGTCCTCGAAGTATCCCGACGGGCTGGCGAACTCTTCCGGCCAGGTCGGGCGCAACTACATGCGCCACATGACGGGTTCGGTGTATGCGGTATTCAACGAAGACGTGCACATGTACCGCGGCACAACGATGGCCGGCATCATCTCGGACGAGGCCGCCAACAACCCGAAGCGTGGTTTTGTCGGCGGCTACGAGATGGAGACGCTATCGCTCGGACTGCCGTTCATGGTCGCGTTCCTCAATCCCGGGGAGTGGGGCGAAGACTTCGGCTGGGCGATCGACAACTATTCGAAGATGGCGGGGATGTGGCTGGTGGGCGAGGACATGCCGCGCGACACCAATCGCGTGACGCTCAACACCGCGGTCAAGGACCAGTGGGGCAACCCGGTGCCGAACGTGCACTTCGACGATCACGAGAACGACATCGCGATGCGCAACCACGCGTTCCAGCAAGGCGAGGCGGTTTACAAGGCGGCAGGCGCGGTGAAGACTTATCGCACGCCGCCGTATCCCTCGACGCATAACCTGGGCACCTGTCGGATGAGTGCCAAACCGAGCGAGGGCGTCTGCAACAAGTACGGGCAGACACACGACATCAAGAACCTGTTCATCTCCGACGGCAGCCAGTTCACCACCGGCGGCGCCGAGAATCCCACCCTGACGATCGTTACGCTGGCGATTCGCCAGGCCGAGTACATCAGCGGGCAGATGAGCAAACGCGCCATATGATGTCGATCGAGGTGTTGCAGTGGGGGGCGTGATGTGTGAGTTTTTCGTTACGGCTGATCCAATCCTGTACGAGTCGCGCACGCGCACGCTGCGCATCCACGGCGTGCTGACCAGCATCCGGCTCGAGAACCTGGCGTGGGACGTGCTCGCTGAAATGGCGGCGGCGGAGGGATTCACCACCAACACGCTGATCACCAAGTTTCACGACGAGATCCTGCAGCACCGCGGCGAAGTGCCCAACTTCGCTTCGTTCCTGCGCGTGACCTGCATGCGCTATCTGCTGCGAAAGCTTGCAACGGAACAGGTCACGCCCGCGCGCCACGTGACCAACGTCGTGCCGATGGCGCCACGCGCGACGGGATGACGATG
>DASQAE010000393.1:0-13386 GCA_035635915.1 Burkholderiaceae bacterium
TTCGCCGCGCGTTTTGATCCGGCATGCGACGGCATGTGGTTCGTGGTCGATCGCGGCCACGTGCACGGATCGATCGTTATCGACGGCCACGGCGGTTCCGGCCAGGCGCATCTGCGCTGGTTCATGCTGAGCGATGCCATCCGCGGCCGGGGTCAGGGACATCGGCTGATGAACGCCGCGATGGCTTTCTGCCGCCGTGCGGGCCATCGGCATGTGTATCTGAACACCTTCAAGGGACTCGACGCCGCACGTGCGTTGTACGAACGCGCCGGTTTTCACCTGGTCGCCGAGGAGACCGGCGTGACGTGGGGTCGTTCGGTGACGGAGCAGCGGTTCGAGTGGAATGCGTGAAGTGCTTCCTTCTGTCATTCCGAGGCAAAGGCGAGGAATCTCAGCCTGCGCATCTCCGAGATCAGAGAGCGCTCGGGATGACGCAGCTCTGGTGACCTAGTGCTGTTCGGACTCACCGCAAGCTCCTTGTGGCTCTTCGCAGCCGCGGTACTGCTGCTCGTGCTTACGCCTGGACCGGTCTGGATCTATCTGCTTTCGCGCACGCTGGCGCAGGGCCGGCGCGCCGGGTACTTTTCGCTCTTCGGCGTTGCGAGCGGCGTGGTCATGCACGTGCTGCTGGCCGCCGCCGGACTGTCGGCCGTGGTGCTCGCGATTCCGGGCGCGTTCCAAGCAGTCAAGCTGGCGGGGGCGGCATATTTGATCTACCTCGCTTTCAGCACCCTGCGCGGCGGCGGTTTTACGTTCTCGCCGCAGCCGCTACCGGCGGTCCCGGATCGCGTACTGTTCCGGCAGGCGCTGGCCGCGTCGGTACTCAATCCGAAGGTTGCCGTGTTCTACCTGTCCCTGTTCCCGCAGTTCATCAATCCGGTCGCCGGTTCGGTGTTCGGGCAAAGCGTGGTTCTCGGGATAGTGCACGTGCTGGTCTCGCTGGTCTTCGACAGCGTGCTGGTCACGATCGCAGCACTGCTGTCGGGCTGGTTCATTCGGCGCCCGGCGTGGCTGCGCGCGCAGCGCTGGTTCCTCGGCTCCGCCTTCGGTGCCCTGGCAATCTGGCTGGCGTTGTCGCCGGTGCGGGCGCGGTGAAATGAACGAGCCGACACCCAGCTTCGAATCGACGCTGCCTGCGACCTCGGAGCGGCCGTTCGAGCGTTTTGATCGTTCGATGCCTCATCCGGCGCGCATCGCGCGCGCCATCCTCGAAGGCTTCAATCGCCACTACTCGCTGTTTCGCTACGTCGCGCAGCAGGCCAAGAGCCGCTTCGAAAACGCCGATTGGCACGGCATGCGCAAATCCGCGGTCGAGCGCATCGATTTTTACGATCAGCGCGTGCTGGAAGCGGTTGCCCGTATCGAGCGCGACTTCGACCTCGTGTCGCTATCGGACGAAGAGCGCGATGCGCTGTGGCAGGCGGTCAAACAGTCGTACGTGATGCAGTTGTCGGAGCACCGGCAACCGGAGTGCGCGGAGACGTTCTTCAACTCCGTCTGCACCAAGCTGCTGCACAGAGACTATTTTCGCAATCGGTTCCTGTTCGTGCGGCCCGGCGTGGCGACCGATCACATGGATTCGGATCCGCCGTCTTATCGCAGTTATTACCCATCGGTGCATGGACCGCGCAACGCCCTGCGCCAGGTGCTGATCGACTTCGGCCTGGCGTGCCCGTGGGTCGACGTCGAACGCGACATCCGGCGTGTGATGCGCGCGGTGTGCCGGGCGCATCGGCGCAACGAAGCGCCGAACGCGCTCACGCGTCCGTTCCATGTCGAACCCGACTTTCAGGTCCAGATCCTGTCCAGCCTTTTTTACCGCAACAAGGGCGCCTACATCATCGGCCGCATCATCAACGGCACGCGCGTCACGCCGCTCGCGGTTCCGATCCTGCGCAACGACCGCGGCCAGATTTATGTCGATGCAGTGCTGTTGACCGCGCACTGGATCGCGACCCTGTTTTCGTTCACGCGCGCGTATTTTCTGGTCGACATGGAGGCGCCTTCGGCGTACGTCGAGTTCGTGCGCAGCCTGCTGCCGCACAAGCCCGCGTCCGAGCTTTATACGATGGTGGGGCTGCAGAAGCAGGGCAAGACGCTTTTTTATCGTGACTTCCTGCATCACCTGCGCCATTCCTCGGACAAGTTCGTGGTTGCCCCAGGCATCAAGGGCCTGGTGATGACGGTGTTCACGCTTTCGTCCTACCCCTACGTCTTCAAGATGATCAAGGACGTCATTCCGTTTCCCAAGGAAACCGACGCCGATCAGGTCAAGGCCAAGTACCAGCTCGTGAAGATGCACGATCGCGTGGGCCGCATGGCGGACACATGGGAATACTCCGAAGTGACGCTGCCGCGCGCGCGCTTTTCGCCCGAGTTGCTGCGCGAGTTGCGCCAGACGTGCGCAGAGCAGATCGAGATCACCGAAACCACGGTCCTGATCCGGCACGTGTACATCGAGCGCCGCATGACGCCGCTCAACATCTTCCTCACTCACGCCAGCGACGCGGAAGTCGAGCACGCGTTGGTCGAGTATGGCAACGCGATCAAGGATCTCACCGCGGCCAACATCTTCCCCGGCGACATGCTGTACAAGAATTTCGGCGTAACGCGCCTGAACCGCGTGGTGTTCTACGACTACGACGAAATCGAATACATGACCGAATGCAACTTCCGCCGCATCCCGCCGGCGCCGAACGAGGAAGCGGAGTTATCGGACGAACCGTGGTACAGGGTGGAAAAACACGACGTGTTCCCCGAGCAGTTCGGCCCTTTCCTCCTTGGCGATCCGCGCATCCGCGCCGCGTTCCTCAAACATCATGCCGATCTGCTGACGCCGGAGTTCTGGCAGGAACGCAAGAGCCGCATCCTCGCGGGGCGAATGGAGGATGTGTATCCGTATCCGCGCGAAGAGCGATTCGTGTATCGGTTCGCCAAATCCCCTCGTTCCCTCCCCTGCGAAGCGGGGGGGCGTTAGGGCGGGGGCCGAAGTACCGTGATGCTGGCAAGCGGAACCCCGCGATGCTTCGCGCCATGCGCGAAGGTGCGATTCATCGTTGAAGTCGACGGTGGACACCACAACGTACGAGCCTCGGACGAGCATCGTGACCGGTGGCTACGCGCAGCTGGCTTCGAGATCTTTCGTCTCTGGAACAATGACGTTATGAACGACCCCAATACGGTCTGCGAAGCAATTCTCTTGCGGCTCAATGCACGTGCCGCCCCCACCCTGACCCTCCCCCGCGAGCGGAGGAGGGAATAGTTCAGGAGTACACACCCATGAACGATCCCATTCTCATAGTTTCCGCCGCCCGCACGCCGATAGGCGCCATGCTGGGCGATCTTGCGTCTTTGCAGGCCTACCAGCTCGGCAGCACTGCGATCCGCGCCGCGATCGAACGCGCGGGCATCAAGGGCGATCAGGTCGACGAAGTGCTGATGGGCAACTGCCTGCTTGCGGGCCAGGGCCAGGCGCCGGCGCGCCAGGCGGCGTTGGGCGCGGGGTTGCCGCAGTCGGCGGGCGCGGTGACGCTCTCGAAGATGTGCGGGTCCGGCATGCGCGCAATGATGTTTGCGCACGACATGCTGATCGCCGGTTCGGCCGACGTGCTGGTGGCAGGCGGCATGGAAAGCATGACCAACGCGCCCTATCTCATCCCCAAGGCGCGCCAGGGTTATCGCTACGGCCACGCCATGATGTATGACCACATGGCTCTCGACGGGCTGGAAGATGCCTACGAGCGCGGCAAGGCCATGGGCGTTTTCGCCGAGCAATGTGTCACGCGTTACGAGTTCACGCGCGAAGCGCAGGACAAGTTCGCGATCGCCTCCACGGAGCGTTCGATCAGGGCCAACACCGACGGTACCTTCGCTTGGGAGATCGCACCGGTGAAGGTCGCGGCCAAGACAGGCGAGGCTGAAGTGAGCCGCGATGAGCAGCCATTCAAGGCCAAGATCGACAAGATTCCAACCTTGAAACCCGCATTCAAGAAGGACGGCACGATCACGGCCGCCAATTCGTCGTCGATTTCCGACGGCGCAGCGGCGCTGGTGCTGATGCGTGCGTCGACGGCCGACCGACTCGGCTGCCGTCCGCTCGCCCGTATCGTTGCGCATTCGGTGCATGCGCAAGCACCCGAGTGGTTCGCCACCGCGCCTGCCGCCGCGATCGACAAGGTCTTGAAGAAGGCCTCCTGGCCCACCGACTCCGTCGACCTGTGGGAAATCAACGAGGCGTTTGCCGCCGTGACCATGGCGGCGATGCGCGAGCATCGTTTGCCGCACGAGAAGGTCAACATCCACGGCGGCGCGTGTGCACTCGGGCATCCGATCGGCGCGTCGGGCGCACGTATCATCGTCACGCTGCTGGGGGCGCTGCGCAAGACCGGCGGCAAACGCGGCGTTGCCTCGTTGTGTATCGGCGGTGGTGAAGCGACGGCGCTCGCCGTCGAGATGATGTAGGCCATCGCATGCTTGGCACACAGAACCTGGGTCTGTTCCTCCTCACGGCACTCGTGCTCAACGCCACGCCGGGCGTGGACCTGTTGCTGACCCTCGCTCGCACGCTGCAGGGAGGCATGCGCGCGGGACTTGCCGCGGCGCTCGGCATAAGCAGCGGATGTGTGGTCCACACGCTGGCAGCGGCGCTCGGTCTGGCGGCGTTGCTCGCAGCATCCGCGCTGGCCTTCACTATGATCAAGTGGCTGGGCGCGGCTTACCTGTTGTGGCTGGCCTTTGGCATGTTGCGAGCCGCACTGCGCGGCACACCGGACACCATTCCTGCGCCGAGCAGCGCGCCCGCGGGCTGGCGCAAGATCTATATGCAGGGATTCGTCACCAACGTGCTCAATCCGAAGGTCGCGTTGTTCTTTCTCGCGCTGCTGCCGCAGTTCATTGCGGCGGATGCGCCGAGCAAACCACTTGCGTTTCTGTTCCTCGGTGCGCTGTTTGTCGTCAACGGTACGTTGTTTCTCTTTGCCGTCGTCCTGGCCGCGAACTACGCGCGCCGTTTGACCGCGGGGGCCGGCGCGCGGCGCGTGCTCAATGGTGGCGGCGGGCTGTTGTTCGCCTTGCTGGCGGCGCGCCTTGCGCTCACCGACCGGGCGCCGTAAGCACCGCGGATGGGCACGGTTCTCGTCGTCGGCGCTTCACGCGGAATCGGGCTGGAGTTCGTACGCCAGTATGCGGCCGACGGAGAGCAGGTGCTGGCAACGTATCGCAAGGACGCGGACGCGGCGCGTCTACGCAAGCTGGGTGCAACTGCGTTGCGCCTCGACGTGCTCGACGCCGCATCGCGCACCGCATTGACCACGCAGATCGGCGCCACGCGGCTCGACGTGGTGGTCCTTTCGGCGGGCGTTTATGGCGCGCGCACTGCGGGGCTCGAAGCACCGGATCCCGCCGAATTCGATCGCGTGATGCACACCAACGTGCTCGCACCGATGCACTTGATAACGCTGCTCGCGCCTCATCTCGCCGATGCCGGCGCCAAGCTTGCAATCCTGTCGAGCAACATGGGCTCGATCGGCCGCATGGCGAATGCCTCCGGCTGGTTGTATCGCGCCAGCAAAGCCGCGGTAAATGCGGCCTTGCGTGCGGCCAGCCTTGAGCTTGGTCCACGTGGCGTTGTTTGTATCGCGTTTCATCCCGGCTGGGTGCGCACCGACATGGGAGGCGCCGGAGCTTCGATCGACGTGGTGGAAAGCGTCACCAACTTGCGCCGCGTGATCGCGCAGGCCAACGATTCGCACAATGGCAAGTTCCTCAACTACACCGGCGAGCATATTTCATGGTGATGGCCGGCATTCAGTCATGACTAAACGCCTGATTTCCTCCGGTTCCGACTTCGAAAAAGTGGCCGGCTACAGCCGCGCCGTGGTCGATCAAGACTATGTTCACGTCGCAGGCACGACCGGCTTCGACTATTCCGCCATGACGATCGATCCAGATCCGCTTGTGCAATGCCGCCAGTGCTTTCGCAACATTGCGCAGGCGCTGGAGCAGGCGGGCTGCACGCTCGACGACGTGGTGCGCGTGAACTACTACCTGACGGACGCCGCCTTGTTCGCGCGCGTGGCACCGATCTTCGGCGAGTACTTCGCCCGTGCACGCCCCGCCGCGACCGCGGTCGTCTGCGGTCTGGTCGATCCCAGGATGGCGCTGGAGATCGAGGTTACGGCGCGCCTGCCGCAACGCTGACATCTGCTATCTGGGGAATACTCCAGCGACAGACCCACTTGCCATGCGCGACAATTGCGCCCCGGCCGGCAATCAAAAGCAAATACGAAGCCGCGGGCACCAGGGGAGGTACGAAGTCGATGCAGTGGATGACGGTTCCGCTTTTTGCCGGGTTCGTGTTCGGCATCTTCGGCATGCTCGCCGCCGGTAGCGTCGAATTTACCCTGCGCGAATTCGCGAACGAGGGCGGCGTCAACCGCCTCATTTTTGTCGCGGTCCCGGGACTGTTCGCGATGATGTTCGCGATGATGATCTATCAGCGCGCCGAAAAGCGCATCACCACAGTGGCGCAGTCGCTGTCGCGCGGCGTCCTGGTCGCGCTGCTCACCTGGATTTCGTTCTCCATGCTGGCGACCTGGGTCTGGTCGCCCTCCAATGCGCTGCGCTTTTTTTCCACCGCGCTGCTGGTGTCGGGGGTCATCGGCGGCGGGCCGATGCTGATCGCCGCTCTCGGCGCCGGCGGCCTGGTCGGATGGCTGATCAAGCGGCGCCAGTTGCACTGGATCATGACCGACTGATGCGGCAACGGTGAAAGAAGAGCACGTCCTGCTGCGCGACGCGTTGCGCGAATTCGCGGCAAATCGCCTGACCCCGTTTGCCGCGCAGTGGGATCGCGACCACACGTTTCCCAAGCAGGCGCTGCAGGAACTCGCGCGGCTCGGCGCGTTTGGCATCGCAGTGCCCGAGCAATACGGCGGGGCCGGAATGGATTACACGGCGGTCGCGGTGGCCTTGGAGGAAATTGCGGCCGGCGACGGCGGCGTGTCGACCGTGATCAGCGTCAACAACTGCCCCGTTTGCGCCATCCTGCTCAATTTCGCGAACGAGGCGCAAAAGCGCGAATTCCTGGTCCCGCTCGCGCGGGGCGAAAAACTCGGCGCGTTCTGCCTGACCGAGCCGCATGTCGGCAGCAACGCGGTCGCACTGAAGACGCGTGCCGTGCTGGAGGGCGACTACTACGTGTTAAACGGCGTCAAGCAGTTCATCACCAGCGGCAAGAACGCCGACCTGGCGATCGTGATCGCCGTTACGGAAAAAGATGCGGGCAAGCGCGGCATGAGTGCCTTCATCGTGCCCACCGCGACACCCGGTTATGTCGTCGCACGGTTGGAGGAAAAGACCGGCCAGCATTCTTCCGACACGGCGCAGATCGTGTTCGAGAATTGCCGTGTCCCGGTGGCCAACCGCATCGGCGAACCCGGCGACGGTTACCGGATCGCACTTTCTTCACTTGAAGGCGGACGTATCGGCATCGCGGCGCAAAGCGTGGGCATGGCACGTGCTGCTTTCGAGGCGGCGCTTGCTTATGCCAAGCAGCGCGAGAGTTTCGGCCAGCCCATTTTCGACCATCAGGCCGTCAACTTCCGCCTCGCCGACATGGCGACCCAGATCGAGGCGGCGCGGCAACTGCTGTTGCACGCGGCAAGCCTGCGGGATGCGGGTGAACCATGCTTGAAGCAGGCCGCGATGGCGAAACTGTTCGCCTCCGAGATGGCTGAAAGGGTGTGCTCGGACGCAATCCAGGTTTTCGGCGGCTACGGTTACGTGACTGATTTTCCGGTCGAGCGCATCTGGCGCGACGTGCGCGTGTGCCAGATCTACGAAGGCACGAGCGACATCCAGCGCATCCTCATCGGACGTGCGCTGGCTTGAGGCGCCCGCGGCTGGGTGCGATGACGCGAGTCGGGTAATCGACCGCACTCCATCCTGACTGCGCACTCAAACCGGGACCCGAAGATTGCGGAGCATGCCGATGGTCCCGACCGAAGTAAGTTGCCTGTGCGGCGCAGTACGCGTGCGCGTCGAAGGCGAGCCGATGGCGCAGTTCTACTGCCATTGCGACGACTGCCAGGCCGTCCATGGCGCGGCGTACGTCGGCGTGGCGGTATTTCCGACGTCCGCCGTCGCGGTCGCAAGCGGCGAGCCAACCTTGTACACGTACAAGACTCTGCCGCGCGCTCGATGTGGCAAGTGCGGCACCATGATGTTCGCGCACGTCCCGGCTGCGAACATGACCGGCGTCAAGGGCAATCTGCTTCCCGCCGGCACGTTCCAGCCCACCTTCCACATTCACTGCCGGTATGCCGTAATGCCGGTAATCGACGACCTGCCGCACTACCGATCGCTGCCGAAGATATTTGGCGGCGCCGACGAACTTGTCGGGTGGTAAGCGGCGGGTTATTTTCATCGGCTGGATGACTGGGAAGACGGCTGGTTCACGCGTGGGGATTTCGATCAGATCCGCGAAACGTTCGCGCAGGTGGCCAAGGCGCCGGTTGCTCTCGAGGCTGCCACGATCGACGTATCCGACAATTGAGCAACAATGGCTGCAACATTCAACGGAGCAGCCCGCTCGGCGGCAGCATGAAACCGTTCGTCTATACAGGCCAGCCGGCGCGTGTTGTGTTCGGCGCCGGAAGCCTTGCCCAGCTGGTCCCGGAGATCGAGCGACTCGGCGCTCGGCGCGCCCTGGTGCTCTCGACGCCGGAGCAGCGCGCGAGCGCGCAGGACGTCGCGTCACGCCTGGGTGATCGCTGCGCCGGGATTTTCGACCGCGCCGTGATGCACGTGCCGATCGAAATCGCGCGCGAAGCGCGCGCCGAAGCAAAGCGGCTGGACGCCGACTGCGCGGTGGCCATCGGCGGCGGTTCAACCACCGGCCTGGGCAAGGCGATCGCGCTCGAGTCCGACTTGCCGATTCTCGCGATCCCCACGACCTACGCTGGCTCCGAAATGACACCGATCTACGGCATCACCGAAGGCGGCGCAAAAAAGACCGGGCGCGACGCACGCGTGCTGCCGCGCACGGTCCTTTACGACCCGACGTTGACGCTAAGCCTGCCCACGCGGCTTTCCGCCACCAGCGGCATGAATGCGATCGCGCATGCGGCCGAAGGCCTGTATGCGCAGGACGCGAACCCGATCATGGCGTTGATCGCCGAAGAAGGCATCCGTGCGCTGGCACTCGGTCTGCCGCAGGTGGTCGCGCATCCATCCGACCTTGATGCGCGCGGTGATTGTCTCTACGGCGCGTGGCTTTGCGGCACCGTGCTCGGAAGCGTCGGCATGGCCTTGCATCACAAGCTCTGCCACACGCTCGGTGGCACCTGGAACCTGCCGCACGCGGAAACGCACACGATCGTGCTGCCACACGCGATCGCATACAACGAAGTGGCGGCGCCGGACGCGATGACACGCATCGCGCGCGCCCTGAACGCGCGCAGCGCCGCTCTCGGTCTGTACGAACTCGCACAAAAGTTGAACGCGCCGCTCGCGCTGAAGGACATCGGCCTGCCGGAGAGCGCCATCGACGAGGCGGCGCGACTGGCCACGACCAATCCCTACTACAACCCGCGACCGGTGACGTTCGAGCCGATCCGCGAGCTGCTGCGACGTGCGTGGGCAGGCCTTGTCCCGGCGGCATGAGCGGACGAGAAAGGCCTGCGGGACCACGCCACCGGGTGGAACTCGCAGATACGCCGAGATGACGTCCGCCAGGTCACTCGTCAGCGGTGACGATAAGCCGATATCCGACACTGCGAACGGCAACGATATCGAAGCCGGTGACCTCGAGCTGATGCAGGCGCCGGCGCAGGCGCGAGATGAACACATCGACCGCGCGCGAATGTCCCTCATCGATCGCTACGTTCTCGCCGTTCATCTGCATCGAAGCCAGTGCCGCGCGGCTGAGCGTGCGCGATGGCGCGGTAGCCATCGTGTGCAGCACGCGCACCTGCCGGCTGGTAAGCGGCACCACGCGGCCACGACGCCGTGCAAGCGGCAGGTCGCCGTCGATCGTCAACTCGCCCAGCGCGATTCCGGCATCGAGGCGCCGCACCGCGTTGCGCTGGCGCGGCCGCAGCAGTGCCTGCAGGCGCGAGCACAACAAGGCTGGCGATCCGAGTTGGCGCCACACGGCATCGAAACCGACTTCCAGCGCAAACCGTTCTTCGTCGCCACCGAGCTCGACCGTGTCGCCGAACACCATCACCACCAGCGCACTGCCTTCGCTGCGCAGTGCGTACAGCCACTCGACACGCCGATCGAGCGCCATTGCGTCCGCCAGCACGAGCGCAACGTCCGGTTCCCACTGCGCAGCGCGACGCAGTGCGCCTGCATCCGACTCGACCGGCAGGCACAGCATGCCCGCCTCGGTCAATGCTGCGATCTCATCGCGCAGAGCGGCCGGCTGGTCGGTGACGAGCAATACGCGCGCGCGTGGCGCACGCCGGTTAAGGGGTTCGACAACCGCGCCGCGCTGCGGGGTCTGGACACCCGGCTCGACTTCAGACGTGGTACCGGCAAGCGTAGTGAGGGTCATGGTGCAACTCCTTCAGAAGAAAAAACGGCGACGCGTGCCGCCATCGGGACCATCGGGTCCATTACGACCCGATGAACTCGCGGGTGCGTCGGCAGCGTCGCCTGCGAATACACCCTGGCTTCGTTGACCCGGCCCATCGACCAGGTCAGCGGAGAGATTCGGTACGGTGCGCGTCAGCATGCGGTTGCCTCGGTGCCCGGTTTGCATTCATCGATGCGCTTGCGCTGTTCGGGCGTGAGCACTGCGAACGCGGCGTGTTGCAGGCGGGCATGTATCAGTTCGATTTCACTGCTCGCCTGGGCCGCACGCAAGGCGAGCTGCTTCGCACGCTGCTCGTCGTAGCCATCTGCCAGCGCAAGCGTGCGCAACTGCACACGCGCGTCGCGCAGTTCGTTGAACTGGGTGCGCAGTGCCGGCTCCTGCGCATGGCGCAGCTCGAACAGCTTGTCCTGCTGTTGTTCGCTCAAGTGGATGAACGGCGGAAGCAGCGGTGGCCCCCCGCGCCCGCCTTCAATGCCCGCGGGACTGAACTTTCCGCCCATCATCGCCGCCAGCGGCGCGGCTGCCGCGCCACCGTCGATATCGGCCATCAGCTCCGGTTCCGGCTGCAGCGCGCGGCTTGCAGGTGCCGCCGCGGCGAGCGCGATGCTCAGCACGAGCATCAGCACCTGCCGTCGACCGCGCACACGTTGCGTCATCTCACCTCTCCTCGAAAACACATGACCGGCAGTGTGTGGGCTTGTTCCGCAAGCGTGTGAGGCGGTCGCGTAAAGAAGTGCAAAGGCGAGGTTGCAAAACGCTTGTGCGCGTCACGCGTAAAGAAGTGCAAGCCTTCCGGAACCGGTCATCGCGCCCTTCTATGATCACCATCTTCAGACGTCTGCCTTAGCGTTCGATGAATGAACACCGCTGCTGCGACCACCACTGCCACCCGCATCCTGCTGGTCGATGACGACGCCGAGCTGGCGTCGATGCTGAGCGAGTACCTGACAGTTGAAGGGTTCGAGACCGTGTGCGCCCATAGCGGCGAACACGGGATCGAGCAAGCAGCGCGCCAGACCTTCGACGCGATCGTGCTCGACGTGATGCTGCCCGGCATGAACGGCATCGACGTGTTGCGCCGCTTGCGCGAGCGCTCGCCAGTGCCGGTGCTGATGCTGACTGCACGCGGCGATCACGTCGACCGGATCGTGGGGCTCGAACTTGGTGCCGATGATTACGTGCCGAAACCCTGCCCACCACGCGAACTGGTCGCGCGCTTGCGCGCGATCCTGCGCCGCACGCGTGGCGGCGATCAACCCGGCGGCATGTTGAGTGCCGGGTTGCTTGCACTGTGGCCGGCGCGCCGGCGCGTCACCTTCGACGGTGCGCCGCTCACGCTTACCAGCACCGAGTTCAATCTGCTCGAAGTGCTTCTGCGCGACGCCGGCCGTGTTGTGTCGAAGCAGGATCTTTACAGCAAGGGGCTCGGCCGGACGATGGGCCGCTTCGAACGCAGCATCGACGTGCACATCAGCAGCATCCGGCACAAGTTGGCGGACGCGGCCGGCGAGCGCCTGCGCATCGAAAGCGTGCGCGGCGTCGGCTACCAGCTGGTGGTGGAGTGAAGGCGGAACTGGCGCCGCACGTTGCACGCCGTTTCACCACCGGTGGCCGGCTGTTCTGGAAGTTTTTTCTCGCGTTCTGGGTCGCGTTGCTCATCGCCGCGGGTGCGGTCGTCGGCGCGGTCTTCGTGTATCAGCAGAACCAGGAACGGCGCGTCAGCCAGGTCGAACAGGGGCCGCGCGCCGACTTCCGCGTCGGGGCCGCGGCGAGCGTGATGAACCACGGCGGGATCGATGCGCTGAAAGCGTTCCTGCGCGAGGAGGATTCACCGCCGCGCACGCCGATTCTCGCGGTCGACGCGCAAGGTCATGATCTGCTCGGTCGCATCGTGCCGCCGAGCGCGCTCACCAATGCGCGTGCGCTCGCGCGTGAAGGCCGGGCGCGCGCGGTGCGCGAGGTCGGTGAAGGCGCGGGTCGGTTGCTCCTGTTCGAGCCTGCGCGCGTCGATTCGCCCGAGATGCGCGAACCGCGCACCCCGCCGCCCGACGCCGAGCAGGCGCCGCCGCGACCGTTCGCCGAGTGGGCCGGCAAGATCCGCTCGCCGCCTCCGCCGCAACAGCGCCCGCCGCTTTTTGTCGCAGTGGCGATCGGCATCATCGCCAGCCTTGCGTTTGCGGCCGCGTTGGCGTGGTACTTCGCGCAGCCGATTCGTGCGCTCGACTGGGCGTTGCGCAGCGCGACCCAGGGCAAGCTGGACGTTCGCGTGCGCCCGTTGATCGGCAAGCGGCGCGACGAGATCGCCGATCTCGGGCGCCAGTTCGACCAGATGGTGCAGCAGGTGCAGGCGATGATCGCCTCGCAGCGGCGCCTGTTTCACGACGTCTCGCACGAATTGCGCTCGCCGCTCGCGCGCATGGAAGCGGCCGTGGGCCTTGCGCGGCAGAGCCCCGAGCGCATCGAGGCTTCGCTCGAACGCATCGAGCGCGAGTCGCGCCGGCTCGACGCGCTGGTAGGCGAGGTGCTGACGCTGGCGCGGCTCGATTCTGGTGTTGATGATGAAGCGCCCCAGCCGACCGATCTGGCTGCGTTGCTGGCAACCGTCGTCGATGATGCGCGCTTCGAGGGCGAAACGACCGGGGTTGCAGTAAGTTGTGTCGCGCCGGAAACGCTGCCTATGCGCGCACGCGCCGATGACCTGCTGCGCGTGTTCGACAACGTGGTGCGCAACGCGCTGCGTTTTGCGCCCGCCGGCTCAACGGTCGACATCGCGCTCAAAGTCAGCG
>DASQAE010000394.1:0-5490 GCA_035635915.1 Burkholderiaceae bacterium
CGGCGAACCGAACCTTGAACCCGACCACCTCGCCCAGGACACTCTGCAGTTCCTGCGCGACCCGTTTCGCGATGCTCGACGCCGCGATGCGGCGTGGCTGCGTGTGTCCGATCAAACCGGCTGCGCCGCGGCCCATTTCGAGGCAAATCTTGGGCAGCTGTGTCGTCTTGCCGGAGCCGGTTTCGCCACAGACGATGACCACCTGATTGGCTTCTATTGCCCCGGCGATCGTTGCGCGCAAGGCCGAGACCGGCAACTCGTCGGGAAAAACGATCGGGCCGACCGGCGTTCTGGGGCTCGAACGGACAGCGGCAGGCGCGGAATTGTGGCGCTTCGACAAGGCGGATGCGGCGGCCTCGGATCGGAGCACCGCGCGATAAGAGCTGGCAAGAAGGGCCGCAAATATAATGCCTCGCATGAACGACGCCGATAGCCCGCTGCCCTCAGCCCTTGTCGAAGCGACACATACGCAGTTCGTGGCGTGGCTGCGCGACGTTGCGCCCTACGTGCATGCGCATCGCGGCAAGACGTTCGTGGTCGCCTTCGTCGGCGAACTGATCGAGGCCGGACTGCTCAACTCGCTCGTGCACGACCTCAGCTTGTTGCACGCGATGGGGATCCGGCTCGTGATCGTGCATGGCTCGCGTCCGCAGGTGCAGGCTCAGCTGCATCTGAAGGGCTTGCAGTCGCGTTTTTCACACGGCATGCGCATCACCGATGCGGCGGCGCTCGGATGCGTCAAGGAAGCCGCCGGCGAAATCCGGCTCGATCTCGAGGCGGCTTTTTCGCAGGGACTTCCCAATACCCCGATGGCGCATGCGCGCATCCGCGTAGTCAGCGGCAACTTTGTCACGGCGCGGCCCGTCGGAATCCTAGACGGCATCGACTTCGAACATACCGGCGTGGTGCGGAAGGTAGACGCCGATGCGATCAAACACGCGCTCGGCACCAATTCAGTGGTGCTGGTTTCGCCGTTAGGCTTTTCGCCCACCGGCGAAGCGTTCAACCTGGTGATGGAAGATGCAGCAACTAGCATCGCCGGGGCGTTGAAGGCCGACAAGCTCATCCTCATCACTGATACCGACGGAGTGCGCGACCGGTCCGGCGCGCTGATCGAAGAGCTGACGGTGGCGCAGGCAGAAACGCTGCTTGCCGCGCAAGAGGTGGTCGCCGACACGGCGTTCAACCTCGAGTTCATGTTGCGCGCGTGCCGCCAGGGCGTTGCACGCGCGCACATCCTCCCCTTTGCACTCGATGGCGGCGTGTTGGTTGAACTGTTCACGCACGATGGCGTCGGCACGATGATCACGACAGAGAACCTCGAGTCGATGCGCGAGGCAACGATCGACGACGTCGGTGGCCTGCTCAAACTGCTGGCCCCGCTCGAGGCCGATGGCACGCTGGTGAAACGGCCGCGCGAATTGATCGAACGCGAGATCGAGCGTTTCACCGTGCTCGAGCATGACGGCGTGATCTATGGTTGCGCCGCCCTCTACGATTTTCCGGCGGCAAAGATGGGGGAGCTGGCCGCGCTCACGGTGCATCCGCAGTACCAGAACTTCGGCGATGGCGAACGCCTGCTCAAGCGCATCGAGGCACGCGCGCGCCAGGCCGGCCTGAGCCACCTTTTTGTCCTGACGACCCGCACGGCGCATTGGTTCATCAAGCGCGGTTTCGCGCTAGCCAGCGTCGACGGACTGCCGATCGAGCGGCTGCGACTTTATAACTGGCAGCGTCGCTCGCAGATCCTGATCAAGGATCTGTGACCAGCGACCCACCGAGGAACGATCCATGGCGCGAATGGTGAAATGCATCAAGCTGGGCCGCGAAGCGGAGGGATTGGACTTTCCGCCGGTTCCAGGCGAGCTCGGCAAGAAATTGTGGGAGAGCGTCTCGAAGGAAGCGTGGCAGCAATGGCAGAAGCACCAGACCATGCTGGTCAATGAGAACCGGCTCAACCTCGCCGACATGCGCGCGCGCAAGTACCTGATGGCGCAGATGGAAAAGTACTTCTTTGGTGAAGGGGCGGACCAGCCGGCTGGTTACGTCCCGCCGAGCGAGTAGACGCGAGTTAACCCTGCGGGTCGGCCCGTTTGGGTAAGTACCAGAACAGCGTTCGTTCGAACGGCGCCCATGCAGGCGCGGGCAGGCCGGAATCACTCAAGACGCTGCGCACCCACTCGTTGCACGTGAAGCGCAGCGAGTAGGTCGGAATTGCTTCATAAAACGCGTCGGTCTCGAAGTAACCGGGCGCATCGATACGAATCGGACTGCCATCGGCGCCACGCCTGAATGACCTTCTTATCGCTGCGACAAGACGCACGTGCTGCTCCCGGCTGATCAGCAACTCGCTGACGTCGAAGTCGTATGGCTGCGCCACGTACTCGACGTGCATCGCGCCCGGGCCCACGCCGGCCAGCGCCTTCAGGGCGGTGCCAAGACGGAAATCGCGCCAGGTCGGGGTCTCCAGCATGAAGGCACGATCGCCCCAACCGAACGCAATCCACGCCGCAGGCTCCGCCAGCGACCGCATCTGCGAAGGCGGAAACGCATTGCTCCAGTCGTGCCCGTGCACCTGCGTCGGCAGCACGATATCGGCGTGGACCCCGTTCGTTCGCACGTAGATTGCGATTCCGCCCTCAGCAACCGTGCTGGAGCGGAAGTCGCGATTGACCTCGATCAGACCGAACACACCGGCGAGCAGCAGATACACGACAACCGCGCCTGGAACAACGGCCGCGCCCCATACCGCCAGACGGCGGCTCATTTGCGCGCGGCGCTTATTTCTGCGAGTCGCTTTTCCAGCCACACGCGTGACACTTGCGCGGGCTGACCGGGGCAAAGCACGCGATAAGGTCGTGCGCTTTGTGAGCTCGCAGTACCGATATGTTCGATGAACTGCGCGGCGGTTTGAATCCGGTCACCGGCGCTCTCGAGTTTGTTTCGCAAGTGTGCAGCACCTTGGGCGGCGCTGTATTGCGTGCCGTTGCGCTCGAAGCGACAACCGGAGCCTTCGATTGCCGCCAGCAACGCGTCGATGCGGCTCTGCTCGGCGCGTGTCGGCTGCGCCGGTGCGCACAGTGGCAGCGTCAGCAAAACCGCGCGCAAGAAGTGCTTCACGGCCGCCGGTACTCCTGCACGCCGGCGGCGCCGCCAAGAAGCAAGATGTTTGCCCCGCGCGCTGCGAAGAGTCCGTTGGTGACGACGCCCACGATTTGATCAATGCGCGCCTCCAGCGCGACCGGGTCACGGATCGCGAGCCCATGCACATCGAGGATCACGTTGCCGTTGTCGGTCAACACACCCTCACGCCACTTCGGTGTGCCGCCGAGCTTCGCCAGTTCACGCGCGACGTAGTTGCGTGCCATCGGGATGACTTCGACCGGCAGTGGAAAACGTCCGAGCATCGCCACCCGCTTGCTCTCATCAGCAATGCAGACAAAACGAAGCGCGACTGCGGCAACGATCTTTTCGCGCGTCAGCGCAGCGCCGCCACCTTTGATCATCGCGAAGCCGTAGTCGATTTCGTCGGCGCCGTCGATGTAGACAGGGATCTCCTCAACGTCGTTCAGGTCGAGCAAACGAATGCCCAGCGCGGCCAGCTTGCGACTGGTTCTTTCCGAACTCGACACGGCCGCCGGCACATGAATGCCTGCGGCAGCCAATGCATCGACGAAAAAATCCACGGTCGAACCGGTACCGACGCCGAGCACTTGCCCGGGTTCGACGAACCCTACGGCAGCCGCTGCCACCGCCTTTTTCAACTCGTCCTGATTCATTGGAGCAGGCCTGATGAGACTGGCCCGATGTTAGCGACTGAAGCGGTTCAGATGCGCAGCGCTGCCGCGCCGGCGCTACTGCTGCCCGCGAAGTTCAGCGCGCCAGACCAAGACCAACGGTACGCGGGCGCGTCGCCAATGCGAACCAGACCGCACGCGGCCGGTGCTCGCACATCGCGCGCATCGCAGGATCTGCATAACGCACGACGCGCGGACGAATCACGAGGTTGGTTGTCACCAGCGCAGCGCCTTCGTCCGCCTGATCGACGATAAAACCGTGACCGAGCGGACGGTAAACCACGTTGCCCTGCACGCGAACTCCGGTGGAACCGACGACCACTACTCCACGCTGGTATGACTGGTGAACAACGCTGTTGACGAACGCACTGTGTTCGGATGCGCCGTTGCCGTTCCAATAGAGCGGGAACCGGCCGGGGCGATTGAACTGTCCCATGCGCCTGAACTCGACGCCGGAAAAACGCCCCGCCGACGGCTGCGGCTCACGGGCGACGGTCTCTTCGACCTGCGGCGCAATGAGGCAATACGCGCCATTGCTCGATTGCTCGGATGCAGCGTCACCTTCAATCACGATGTCGCGCGAGAGCAGCGCAACCTTGCCGATCGTGCCGGGTAATGCTCCCATCACGGGAGCGTTGCGCCCGAGATGACGATGTTTGAGAGGCCGATCGAGCGTGACGTGCATGCGGTCGCTGCCGACCGCGGCAACCACACGCTCCTCGACCAGCGGCAAGTCGCTGCCGCCAGACGCGATCACCAGTTGCTCGCCCACGCGCCAGTCGATCGCTTCGGTCAGCTTCAACACCACGCCGCCCGGAAACACCGTGTCAGCCAGGATCGACCATCCGACCCGTTTGGGGCCGTAGAACTCGACGGTGCCGCCCTCCGCGGCGACGAGGAACTTGGCGCCGACGCCGACGAGCTTCTCCACCTTGGCGGACTCACGCAACGTAATCGTCAGGCGGTGTTGGAATGGTCGATCCGCTTCGCCGACGCGCAACGAGCCGCCACGCGCGACCAGGATGCCGGCGGCCTGGATCGCGACGTCGCACGCCGCAACCATCGCAGACCCGTGCAGAAGCAACGCTGCAACGTCGACGTCCTGGTCGATCACGAGTGAACGACCTGCTGGAACATGGACGACGTCATTGCGGCCGGGTGGATGCCCTGCCCATGTGGCCGGATCCGACCAACGCAATCCAGCCGGCGCGTCGGCACGGCCGACGCCTGGCAGCATTGCGCCACCGCCTGCTTCGAATTCCCGGAACCCCATTGCTCCTCGTTGCGCCGCCGGGCGGACTAACCGTCATTCCGCCGGGTGCGCCAACCGCCTCAAGGGCCGAATGGTAAGCCTAGGCCGCGCGACGCGTGCGTCAATCGCGTCGGTGCCCACTAAACGGATGAGACTCGGGTTTACTCGACCAGTCGCCCGCCGAAGGACTGCCGTCCTGCAGCGGCAGGTTCATACGTTATGTGCAATTGCCCCACGGGCACTCCAATAGTCCGTGCAAGTGCTGCGGCTAGGCGTGCATGCTCGTCCGCTGCACCGCTCGTGGGAATTGCGCGCTTGAGCACGCTTACGAAAACTGGATGCGGAGCGCGAGCCGCATTTTCGGCGTACATCGCCGGGTCCAGATGGCGCAGTTTTACCCATAGCGTGCTGGGCGGTGCCGCAAGCACCTCGGCCGCGGCA
>DASQAE010000395.1:0-3647 GCA_035635915.1 Burkholderiaceae bacterium
CCAGACCGACACGCAGGACGCGGTGACGGCCATGGAGAAGAGCACCCAGGGCGTGGTCGAAGGAACCAAACTCTCCGACGCGGCGGGTACCGCGCTGGCAGACATCGGACGCGTCTCGCGCCAACTGGCGGAACTGATCGAACGTATCGCAGGTACAACCGGCGAACAGGCCGAATCCGCGGGCGGTGTGGCAGTTTCGATCGAGCGGATTCTCGCGGTGACCGACCAGACGTCACAGGGCACGCGCCAGGCGGCGCAGTCGATCGGCCAGCTCGCCACGCTTGCGCGCGAACTGAAGGCGTCAATTGCTAGGTTCCGCGTTACCTAGGGAAACTCGGATAACCGCGGCGGCTCTCGCCGCCGCGTACTTCTTCTTATGCGCAGCTTCCGATGACTGAAACAAATGATCCCAACCAGTTGATGGACGTAGCGCCGGACACGGCGCCGCTCGCCTGGGTCATCGACGAGATTCGCACCTCGCTTGGCCAGGCCGTTAACGGCATCAAGACCTTCCTGGGCTCCAAGCAGGACCTGGACAGCCTGCGCAACGCGGCAAGCGAAGTGCATCAGGCCAACGGCGCGCTGCAGTTGCTCGACCTGCGCGGCGTGGCGCTCGTCACCGAAGCGCTCGAACATCTCTTCCGCCGGTGGGAGAACGATCCGAAGGAATGCGGGCCCTCCGCCGTGCGCTCAGTCGAAACGGCAGCGTCCGCGATCGTCGCTTATCTGGAAGGCGTGTTGTCGGGTCGGCCCAACCAGCCGATCCGCCTGTTTCCCTACTACCGCGACATCCTGACGCTGAACCAGGCGCCGCGTGTGCACCCCGCCGACCTGGTTTTCCCCGATCTCACACGCCGCCCCGCGTTCCATCGGCTCGAATCACGCCCGCTCACGTCGGATCAGTTGCGGGTGCGCCGCGTGCGTTTCGAGGAAGGTCTGCTGGGTTTCTTGCGCGACGTCGAAAACGCCCGCTCACGTGCCCAGATGCGCGATGCGCTGGCCGACATCGAGCAGCTTCCGCTGCGTGGTCTGACACGCAGCTTCTGGTGGGTGGTGCGCGGCCTGCTGGAAGCGCTTGCAGCACGCCAGCTCGCGGTTGATACAGATCTCAAGCGCGTGCTCGCGCGCCTGAACCTGCAGTTGCGGCGCCTGATCGACGGCGGCGCGGCCGTGGCCGAACGCCTGATGATCGATACGCTGTATTACGTCGGCCGCGCCGATGACGGCGTACCGCGGGTCGCTGAAATCAAGCGCCTGTACGGACTATCGGCGCTGATCGCGCCTGACTTCGAGCGCGCGACACTGACCACGCTCGACGCCGAAGCGATGCGCCTGGTCACGGAAGCGTTGAGCCAGGCCAAGACCCTATGGGGCCAGATTGTTGGTGCCGCACCGAGCAACAGCGATGCGGCCAAGTTCGCGGCCGAGATCAGCCAGGCGCGCGCAGCCGCGGCTCGTCTGGATGCAAAAGCGATCGACAAGGTCCTCGAGACCGTGGGCGGCGTGACGCAGGAATATGGCCGGCTGGCCAGTAGCGTGCGCGACACGCTCGGACTGGAGGTCGCCTCGGCGCTGCTGTTCGTGGACCTCGGTGTCGAGCAGCTGCCGCAGACGGATGAGGAGTACGCGCAACGCGCGCACGCGGTGATCGAACGGTTGCACGCCGCTTATGCAGGAAGCGGCCTACCCGACTCGGCGCCCTGGATGTCGGATCTTGCCCGCAAGGCCCAGGACCGGCTCACGATGGGCACGGTCGTGGTCGAGACGCAATCGACGCTGCGTGACATCGAGCAGCGACTCGACCGGTTCTTCCGCAATCCGGCCGAGCGTGGCGAGCTCGAGGCGACGGCGCCCATGTTCGACCAGGTATGCGGCGTGTTGTCGGTGCTTGGTGCCGACGAACCCGTTGCCGCGCTGCGTTCGGTGCAGGCATCGGTGCGCCAGTTCGCCGATCCGAAGGCACCCGCTCAACCCGAGGAGTTCGCGCGTATCGCGGGCAATCTGGGCGCGGTCGGCTTCTTTATCGAGAGCATGGGGCAGGACATCGATCGTCCGCGCGGCATGTTCCACTTTGATCCGGCGACGGGGGTTTTCTCCGCCGACCTGACGCAGCAGCCGGCAGGGACTGCGGTTGGTGCCGACGACACGATCACCGCGCGTATTCCGGAGCCGCGTTTTGTCGATACGCGCCGGCCCGAGAACATCGAAACCTCGGCGGCACAGCATCTCGAGCTCGCGCAGGCGATGGCCGAGCGACTGGTGCTCAACAACAGCGACAGCGCCGCACTCGAGGGCCTGAGCCGTCTGCTGCCACAGATGGCAAACGAAGCCGATCTGCTCGACGACGCCAAGCTGAAGGATCGTATCGCTCGCGCCGCGGTGCTGTTGACCCAGTTCGCGGCATTGCGCGAACCCTCGGTGGCGCGCGACCTGGCGACGCTCTTGGCGCCGCAGGCGGCGCCCGAGGTACCGGCGCCCACCGCGCCGCTGCCCGAGACCGATGCGGCGGCGGATCGCGAGCTGCACGACATCTTCGTCGAGGAAGCCAACGAAGTTCTCGAGACGGTTGCGGCCCAACTGGTCGCGTTGCGCAAGGCGCCCGATGACAATGCGACGCTGACCACGGTGCGGCGCGCGTTCCATACGCTCAAGGGCTCGAGCCGCATGGTCGGCCTGAAGCAGTTCGGCGAAGGTGCGTGGGCGATCGAGCAGTGTTTCAACCTTTGGCTGGCGCAGGAGCGGCCTGCCAATGACGATCTGATCGAGCTGGCCGCCATCGCGCATCGTCTGATGCGCGAGTGGATCACGGCCATCGCTTCGAATCCGCGTGTGTCGGTCGACGTCAACGAACTGGTTGCGGCCGCACAGCGCGTGCGCGAAGGCGCGCCGTTCGAGTACAGCGGCGCCGCTGCGCCAACGTCGGTTGGCAGCGCGGCCGAGTCCGATGCGCTTGCCTCACTGTCGGGCAAGTCCGCGGGTGTGGACCTGATTGCGATTCCGCCGCCCACGCTGATCACTCCAACGATCGTCACGCCGGTTACGCCACACGCTCCCGTAGTGCCAGTCGCTGCCGCACCGGCTAAGGAAACGCCGGTTCGCGAAGAACCAGCCATGCCACCGCCGCCGGTCGTCGAGATTGCGCCGGTCGCAGACGCGAGTGTCGTGGAGCCGTCTGCATTCGCAGAACCAGTCAAAGTCGCGGTGCAACCCGTCGACGCCGATGAGAACATCAAACGCATCGGGCCGGTCGAGATCAGTCACGGGCTCTACTCGGTGTTCTTGAATGAAGCCGACGAATCGATCCGCACGCTCGCGCAAGACATTGCCGAGTGGCGCTTCGAGCCGACTCGCGCTGTGTCGCCGGCTACCGTGAGACGCGCCCATTCACTCTCGGGCATCTCGGCAACGGTCGGGCTGACGCCGGTCTGGGCTATCGCCGACGGCCTCGACGACCTGATGCACGAACTCGGACGACGCGGTGACCTTGCGCCGCCCGTGTTGAGTGCGGGCCAGTTTGACGCGCTGGAGCAATCCGTCGAACGGATGCGCGGCATGTTGCATCAATTTGCCGCTGGCATTTATCCGGGCGACGCGCCGCGTGACGCGAACGCTATACAGGAGGTGTTGCGCGCTATTCGTGACCTGTC
>DASQAE010000396.1:0-3100 GCA_035635915.1 Burkholderiaceae bacterium
CGACCCGCGCCGGCTCGAGTGCCATTGAGACCTTGCCATCACGGCGCGTGAACTCGACGTGTTGGGTACCCACGAAGGCATTGGCGACACATGGGTTGGTGCGGGTCGAGATCGCGTAGATCCACTGCCTGTGCTGCTCCAGGATTCTCTGGTCCAGATCGGGCCGCGTGCTCGCCGTTGTTCTGGATCGTTCGACATGGCCGCGCAGATCGACCTCGAATTCGATGTCGAAACGAGCAGTTTCGTTCTCCTGCAGCGCCGCTGCTGGAACCTCCAGTTCCAGCACGGCGATCGGGACACCGAGGCGGTCCGGCAGGTCGATCCGGTAAGGATCCACCGCGACCGACTTGCATGCCGCAACGAGCAGGGCGCAAAGCGCCAGGACGATCTGTCGATGCAAATGCATGAGTCCCTCCGCTGCGCCTACAGGCGCCCAGCGTATTCCACCAGTAGCGGCGCGTGATCGGAAAAACGTCGCGCCTTGTATATCTCCGCATGGCGCGCCTTGGCGGCGACGCCCGGGGTTGCGATCTGGTAGTCGATGCGCCAGCCGACGTTCTTTACGTACGCCTGGCCGAAATTGCTCCACCACGTGTACTGGTGCGGTCGCGGATCGAGGCGGCGGAAGACATCGACCCAGCCCTGCTCGTCGAAGACGCGCGTCAGCCAGGCCCGTTCCTCCGGCAGAAAACCCGAATTCTTGCGGTTTGAGCGCCAGTTCCTCAGATCGATCTCGCGGTGCGCGATGTTCACGTCACCACAGAAAATTACCTCGCTCCCGCGCGCGCGCAACTGCGCAAGATGGGGGTAGAACACGTCGAGAAACCTGAACTTCGCCAGCTGTCGCTGCGGCGACGAGGAGCCGGACGGAAAGTAGACCGAAATCACAGTGACGTTGGTGAATTCGGCCTCGACGTAGCGGCCTTCGGCGTCGAACTCGGCGTTGCCGAACCCGATTTCGACCCGGCGCGGGCGCCGCTTGGCGTACAGTGCGGCGCCGCTGTAGCCCTTTTTCTGCGCGCAGTGAAAAAAGCTGTGCAATCCAGCGCGGGTGCGCATCGGATCGGGGATGTCCGCTTCATGCGCCTTCACCTCCTGCAGGCAGACGATGTCCGGGTCGACGCGCTTGATCCAGCGGAACATTCCTTTCCCCGCCGCCGACCGGATACCGTTGGCGTTGAGCGTGACGATGCGGAACAAGGCGCCCCTCCGAGATCGGCCGAAGATTCGAGTTTGTGTGCCGAGGATTCGGGATTGAGCCCGCCCGGCGCGTACCGGATCATCCCCGCCCGTCGACCACCGCTCCGGTGGTACTTTTTTGGCTTCGCGATATGGACCCACTGCGCCAAGCGTTCATCGAGTTTGCGCTCCAAGCCGGCGTACTGAGGTTCGGCGAGTTCGTCACCAAGGCGGGGCGCAAGACACCTTACTTCTTCAACGCGGGCCTGTTCAATCGCGGCGCGCTGCTGGGAAAGCTGGCGCGATTTTATGGTCAGACCCTGCTCGCCGCCGAGAACACCGGCCATGTCGGCTTCGACATGCTTTTTGGCCCTGCGTACAAGGGCATCACGCTCGCGTCGGCGACCGCGGTTGCCTTGGCCGAGCTTGGGCGCGATGTACCTTTTGCCTTCAATCGCAAGGAAACCAAGGACCACGGCGAAGGCGGCAGCCTTGTCGGCGCGCCGCTGGCCGGGCGCGTTGTTATCCTCGATGACGTCATTACTGCGGGGACTTCGGTGCGGGAATCGGTCGACCTGATCAAGGCCGCCGGGGCAAGCGTTGCCGGCGTGCTGATTGCGCTCGACCGCAAGGAGCGCGCTGGACCGGATGACGCGTTGTCCGCGCATTCCGCCGCGCAGGACGTGGCACTTCGCTACGGCATGCCCGTGCTCGCGATCGCCGACCTCGGCGATCTGTTCGCGTTTCTCGATTCCGGTTCACCGCTGGCCGGTGAAGCGGCGCCTTTCCGTGCAGCCATGATTGCCTACCGGACCCGTTATGGCGCTTGACAGGCTGATCGCGTATGCAACCGTCGCACTTGTCACCGCGCTCGCCGGCGATGCTCGCGCACAGCTTTTCGTGTGCACGGCACCCAGCGGGCGCACCATCACTGCCGATCGACCGCCGCCCGAGTGTGCCGACCGTCCGGTTCGTGAATTGCGACCCGATGGTTCCGTGCGGCGCATCATCGAACCGCCGCTGACGCCCGAGCAGCGTGCGGCGCGCGAAGCAGAAGCCAAGCGCCAGATCGAGGAGGCCGAGCGTCAGCGCGGCCAGATGCGCCGCGATCTGTCGTTGCTCGAGACCTATGGCAGCGAAAACGAGATCGAGGCGACCCGCAACAGGGCGCTGAGTGATCGCCAGATACTCATCGAACGCGCCGTCAAGAAAATGGACGAGCTGCAACGCGAACGCAGGAAACTCGACGATGAGACCGAGTTCTTTTCCAAGCGTGAGTTGCCGGAGAAACTCAAGCGCGAGCTCGCTGCGAACAACGAGATGGTGAAGTCGCAACAGAAGATCATCGCTGACGTCAGGGCCGACATGGCGCGCGTCAATGATCGTTACGATGCCGAGGCCAAGCGTTTTCGTGAGTTGGTGACATCCGGCGCCCAGCCGGTGCAGCGCACGTCGGACAAGAACTAGCGCTCAGTCGTAACTCGGTCGCAGCAGGACCTTTACCCGCTCCGCGCGCGGCGCATCGGCGAGGTTGTTATCCTCGGCGGCGTGAGCACTGCAAGGACTTCGGTGCCGGAACCGGCCGGCCTTCTCAGGGGGAGCGCGGCCAATGCGCGCGTCGCGCACGTGATCATCGCCGCGCTGCTCGCCCTCGGAAGCAGTGCGACGCAGGCACAGTTTCTCTACAGCTGCATCACCGCCGACGGCAAAAGGATCAGTGGCGATCGGCCTCCCCCCGAATGCGCCAATCGCCAGATTCGCATTAGTCGAGCCGATGGGACGCCCTACGGCACCATAGAGCCACCACTGACACCCGAGCAGGTCAAAAAGCGCGACGACGAGGCGAAGCGCAAGATGCTCGAGTCGGAAGCGGCGCGCGCGCAGTTGCAGTCGGACCGTTCCCTGTTGGAAACCTACAGCA
>DASQAE010000397.1:0-6152 GCA_035635915.1 Burkholderiaceae bacterium
AGCGCCGGGGCATGGACTCGCGGTCCGGCGCGAGATTCCACCGTCGGCGCTGGCGGGCGAGGAGTTCATCGTGCGCGAGGAGGGATCAGGCACCCGCGCCGCGATGGAGCAATTCTTCCACGACAACCACATCAACCCGCCGCGCATCATGGAGATGACGAGCAACGAGACCATAAAACAGGCGGTGATCGCCAACATGGGCCTCGCCTTTCTCTCGTTGCACACGGCTGCGTTGGAGATGGAGACCTTGCAGCTTTGTGTACTCGATGTGATCGGACTGCCGCTGGTGCGGCGCTGGCACATCGTCCACCTGCAGAGCAAACCGCTCTCACCCGCGGCCGAAGCGCTGCGTTATTTCGTCCTCGAGCAGGGCGAGGCTTTGATCGCACAGCAATTTGCCGCGACGGCGCCCGTGCCGGCGACGAGCTGAGTTGAGCTTGCGGCGCGACCGGCAGCGCTCCCCTATGATTGCGAGCCCATGGAGACGCCGACACAGACCGGAGCGAAAGCTCCACCGCGGATGAAGGCCGAGGGTGGGAGTTCCGCACAGGACGGGCGCACGTTCAAGGGCAAGCGCGGGATACGGCGTCTGATCAACGCGGCGCGCTACTCGTGCGACGGGCTGCTCGAAGCGTGGCGCAACGAGGACGCATTCCGGCAGGAGATCGTGCTCACGCTGATCCTGGTGCCGTTCGCCTTCTGGCTGCCCATCGCGCTGGTAGAGAAAATCCTGCTCATCGGTGTGCTGGTGCTGGTTCTCATCGTCGAGCTGCTCAACTCCGCGGTCGAAGTTGCGGTAGATCGCGACAGCTTCGAAATCAATTCGCTCGGCAAACGCGCCAAGGATCTTGGTAGCGCCGCAGTGTTTCTCGCCCTGCTGCTCGCGGGTGGCACGTGGATCGCGGTGCTCTGGACCAACTTCGCGCCCGGCGCGATGCACTGAGATGTCCAGCGGCTTGCTGAACACGTCGATCACGTCTTTGCCGCGCGTGTATCGCGGCAAAGTGCGCGATTCGTACGCGGTGGGAGCGGACCGCCTTCTGATCGTGACCACGGATCGGCTGTCCGCGTTCGACGTCGTGATGGCGCAACCGATCACCGACAAGGGCAGGGTGCTCAACGCGCTGTCGGATTTCTGGTTCGAGCGCCTTTCTGCCATCGTGCCCAATCACCTGACGGGGATTGCACCGGAGACCGTGGTTGCAGCGAACGAAGTCGCGCAGGTGCGCGGCCGCGCCGTGGTGGCGCTGAAACTGAAACCGATTCCGGTGGAGGCCGTGGTGCGGGGCTACCTGATCGGCTCCGGGTGGAAGGACTATCGCGCGACCGGTGCGGTCTGCGGCATTGCGCTGCCACCGGGTCTCGAAATGGCAGCACAACTACCGCAGCCGATCTTTACGCCGGCAGACAAGGCCGAACTTGGGCAGCACGACGAGAACATCACGTTCGACACGATGAGTGCGCGCGTCGGCGCAGATCTCGCTCAGGAGGTGCGACGCGTTTCGATCCAGCTCTACCTCGCGGCCGCCGAGTTCGCCGCGGGTCGCGGCATCATCATCGCCGACACCAAATTCGAATTCGGCCTGGATCAGGACGGGCGGCTTCGCCTGATGGACGAGGTGCTGACCCCGGATTCGTCGCGCTTTTGGCCGGCCGATTCGTATCGCGTTGGCCAGTCGCCGCCGAGCTTCGACAAGCAGTTCGTGCGCGACTGGCTCGAGCAGCAGCCCTGGAACAAAACAGCGCCGCCGCCCGATCTGCCTGCGGACGTCATCGCACGAACCGCCGACAAGTACCGCGAAGCGCTGCGCCGGATCACCGGACACGATCTGCCTTGAGCCGCAACGGGTGACGCCGAGGCTAATCCCGATGCCCTAAGTACATAGAGTGGCGCGGCCATTCTGCCCGCGTCGCGCAGAAACCGGTTACAGGAAAATCACCCGGTTTCCCCTGTAGTAATCGCCCAGCGTGCGCATGAGGATCGTCGGTCCTCAGTGAAGATCCGTACGCAGAAGCTCAATCTTGTTGGGTTTCCTGGAACCGGTTACCTTGCCCACCGACATGAGCACGAACGGCACGCGAGCGCGGAAGGAAAACGGACGCCCAGTGACGATGCGCGATGTGGCGTCGGCTGCAGGCGTTTCGGTCGCTACCGTCTCGCGCGTACTCAATGGCAGCGGCAGCGTAACCAGCTTCACGCGGCATAACGTGCAACAGGCGGTCGCGCGCCTCGCATATGTTCCGGATAACGCAGCGCGCAGCCTGAGCACGCGCAATACGCGGTGCATCGGCGTGCTGCTGCCCGATCTGTACGGCGAGTTTTTTTCGGAGCTGATCCGCGGCGTCGATCGCGCCGTGCGTGCGCGCGGCCTTCACCTGCTGCTTTCGTGCTCGCATGGCGACGCAGCCGAGGCCAGGGCCGCGCTCGAAGCGCTGCGCGGCCGCGTCGATGGAATGCTGATCATGTCGCCGCATGTCGATGGCAAAGTTCTATCGACAAGCGTGCCGTCGTCGGTGCCGACTGTCCTGATGAACACGCACGTCGATGCCAACCGTTACTCCACGATCAGCATCGACAACGCAGGCGGCGCTGGTGCGCTGATGCGGCACCTTGTCGGTCGCGGCCATCGCGGTATCGCGCACATTGCCGGACCAGAGGACAACGTCGACGCGAAAGGACGCCTGTCGGGTTACCTGCATAGCCTTGCCGAGTTGTTGCCCGGCGCCACACCGCAGGTACTGCGCGGCGACTTCACTGAAGAATCGGGATACCGCGCTGGAAGGCAACTCGTTTCGCTGTCGGAGCGGCCGGATGCTGTATTCGCCGCCAACGACATGATGGCAATCGGCTGCCTGTTCGCCTTGAGCGAAGCCGGCGTTGTGGTCCCAGACGAGATCGCGCTTGCGGGGTTCGATGACGTGCCCATCGCGCGCTTCGTCAGTCCACCGCTTACCACAGTCCGCATCCGCATCGCAGAACTCGGCGAGCTCGCCATCGAGCGGCTGGTGACGGCGATCGAAGCGGGCGAACAGGACAAGGTCACACGCCAGACGTTGCGCACCGAACTTGTTGTACGCAGCTCGTGCAGTCGAGCCAAACCGACAGTCGTCGCGGTGGGCGGACGACGCCGCCGATGAAGTCGATTTTGTTGTCGCGACCCGCGTAGGCGGTCGGGTATCCGAGGGGAATGGAAATGAGGAGAGGGATCACCAAGATCCGACCGGAGTTGTGTGCCGAGGCGGATCCAGGCAGCCTGGCACGCCGGCGCTTGCTGCTCGCAGGTGGGTCCGCGGCCGCACTGGCGTTCGGGCTCGGGGCGGCAAGGCCGGGAAGAGCCCAATCGTCTCAGTCATCGCAACTCATTCCGCCGGATGCCCTGCTCGACGATCTGGCCCAGCGCACGTTCCGCTTTTTCTGGGAGACAACCAACGCTGAGAACGGACTTGCGCCGGATAGTTGGCCGACGAAGTCAGCGTGCAGCATCGCGGCGCTCGGTTTTGCACTGACCGCGTATCCGATTGGTGTCGAGCGCGGTTGGATCACGCGCGAGCAGGCGCGCGACCGCGTGCTCACGACGCTGCGTTTCCTGCGCAATGCGCCGCAGGGGCCCGAAACCATGGGCCGCGCGGGGTACAAAGGGTTCTTCTATCACTTCCTCGACATGAAGACCGGCACCCGCGCCGACGAGAACGTAGAACTATCGACGATCGACACCGCGCTCCTCCTGGCGGGCGCGCTTTATTGCCAGAGCTGGTTCAACGGCACGGATGCCGGCGAAGGCGAGATCCGCGGGTTGGCCGAAGAGCTTTATGCACGGGTCGACTGGCGCTGGATGCAGGTACGGGCGCCGGCGATTTCTCACGGGTGGTATCCCGACTTCGGTTTTATCGAGTACGACTGGAAGGGCTACAACGAGGCGATGATCCTGTACCTGCTGGCATTGGGCTCGCCGACGTACGCGGTCGAACCCGATGCATGGGCGGCGTGGACCAGCACGTACGAACGTAGCTGGACCACGATCCACGGGCAGCAGCATCTGCACTTCGCATCGCTGTTCGCCCACCAATTTACCCACTGCTGGGTCGACCTGCGCGGCATCACCGACAAGTACCTGGGTATGCGCGGCATGGATTACTTCGAAAACTCGCGCCGCGCCACGTACGCCCAGCGCGCCTACGCGAGCGCCAACCCGATGAAGTGGAACGGGTACGGCGCCGACGTCTGGGGCATCAGTGCGTCACAGGGTCCGGCCGACATCATCCGCAAGTACGCGGGTGAAGAGCGCAGGTTCCGCAGCTACGCCGGTCGCGGCGCTGGTGGCGTGAAGGAATACGACGACGGCACGATTGCCCCGTACGCGGTCGGCGCCTCCCTGCCTTTTGCGCCGGAGATCGTGACTCCGACCCTGCAGGCGATGGTCGACCGCTTCGGCGCCCGCATCTACTCGCAATACGGCTTCTTCGATGCGTTCAACCTCAGCTTCGACTACGAAGACGTCCCGCTGAGCAACGGCCAGCGCATTGCCGGGTGGGGTTGGGTCGACAGCAACTACCTGGGCATCGACCAGGGTCCGATGCTGGCGATGATAGGCAACCACCGCAACGAGTCGGTATGGCGCGCGATGCGGGGCAATCCGCACCTGCGGCGCGGCCTCCAGCGCGGCGGATTCACAGGCGGCTGGCTCGCCTGACCCGCCCGGGTCGGTAGTTACCGGTGCGCGGCCCCCGGACGCGCGCCGGCTGACGGTCGTCCCGAGTCGGGCTTCCCCAACCTGCGCGTCACGCGCAAATACCATGGCTGATTGACCCGGTTTCTCGTAACCGGTTACATTGTTCTGGGGGTCCGCAGAACAACAACAAGATTGGAGCGCGATCGAACGGCAGCGACAGCGTGACCCGTGCGACATGTAACGGCGTGCAGCAGGCAGTGGCGCGGTTCGCGGACGTGCCGGACCATGCGGCACGCAGCCTGAGCACCCGCGACACCCGGTGTTTCGGCGCCCTCCCGCCTGATGTTTACGGCGAACTCCTCTCCGACCTGATTCGCGGCATCGATCGCACAGCGTGCTCGCGGCGGCGCCACTTGTCGTGCTCGCATGCTGACGCGGCACAGGCTCGTGCGGGCATGAATACGCCGCGCGGGCGCAACGCGCGCAGCCGCGCCGCACGCGCCTTCGCGGCTAGCGCTCAACGACGACGACGATGAGGTGCACCGGTCGATAGACGAACGGCTGGCATGCGCCAGGGTCGTTCGGCCTCAAAAAACAAAAGGGGACACAAATGCGCAGCACAAAAAGATCGACCCGGCTCGCGTTGCTGGTAGCGGGCCTTTTTGCCGCCGGCTTGACGCTCTCCACAACGTCGCTCGCGCAACTGAGCACGTCGACGATCAAAGGGCTCATCAGCAGCGACGGCAACCCGGTGCAGGCCGGCGTGGCCGTGACCGCGGTCAACAAGGATACGGGCATCGCGTATCGCACAAGCACGCTCGCCGACGGCAGCTACGTGCTCACCGGCCTCGCGCCGGGCGCGTATGAAATCCGCGTCGCGGGCCCGGGCGGCGCGGGCAAGACGGAAGAGATCATCGTGCAGGTCGGCGAGACGGCGTCGCTCGATCTGGCGCTCGGCGGTGTGGCGCAGCTGGAGCGCGTGACGATCGTCGGCTCGCTCCAGCGCAAGGACGTGCGCACGTCGGAGGTCGGCACCAGCGTGTCGCGCAAGATGATCGAAAGCCTGCCGCAGGAAACGCACAACTTCCTCAGTTCGGCCGATCTCGCGCCCGGCGTGCAGTTCGTGCAGGACGCCGGCGGCAACACGAAGATCCAGGCGGGCGCGCAGAACTTCGACCACGTCAACGTGTTCATCGACGGCGTAAGCCAGAAGAACAACGTCCTGCGCGGCGGCTTGACGGGCCAGGACTCGTCGCGCGGCAACCCGTTCCCGCAGTCGGCGATCGCCGAATACAAGGTGCTTACGCAGAACTACAAGGCCGAGTACGACCAGGTGAGCAGCGCAGCGATCAGCGCAATCACGAAATCGGGCACGAACGAATTCCATGGCGACGCATACGTCGATCGCACCGGGACCAACTGGCGCGCGCGTACGCCGTTCGAGAAACAGAACGAGGCGGCCGGGATTCCGCTGCCACCATC
>DASQAE010000398.1:0-1842 GCA_035635915.1 Burkholderiaceae bacterium
CGTAGAACTCGGCGCGGCAGTGCTGCGCCTTGGTGATCTCGCCCAGGCGACCCATGCTCTTGTAGCCGCGCGGCGATTCAACCACGCGCACGCCGTACACGTCGCGCGCCGGAATTCCGGCCGAGCGGCACAAGCCGACGAACAGCGCGTTCAGATCGGCGCACTTGCCGCCGTAGGTCTTGCTCTCCAGCAGCGTCTTGATGTCGCCCACGCCGCAGCCCTTGGTCTTGGGATCGCGGAACGTGTTCTCCACGGTCCACTCGTAGAGAGCGCGCGCTTTGTCGAGATCGGTGCGAGCACCGCGCGTGATCTCGTCCGAGGTTTTCTTGACGATGCCGTCGGTTGGAATCAGTTCGGTCGGCTTCAGATAAATCGCCAGTTCTTCTCGCGTCGCCTGCATGCCGGCGCCAGGCTTCAGGTCGACGCGGCGCTCGCGCATGGTGAAGCGGCTGGTCACTTCCAGTACCGGCGCCGCCTCGCCTTGCTTGAAGGTCGCCACGGCCATGGCCGCGCGGTAGTTCGGTTCGGTCACGAATTCCACCGCCTCGGCATTGCCGGCGAAGCTGTTGGCCAGCGTGCGGAAGTAATCGGTGTCCTGCGACAGCGGCAGCGGCATCCATGCGCGCACCTGGCCGGTCGGCTTGACGATCTCCAATCTTGCGGTGGTCTCGAAGGTGCGCCACCCGGTCGACTGGGCAGGCGCCGCGGACTGCGCACGCGCGATCGGCGACGCGGCAATAAGTAATCCGGTGGCGGGCAAAGCTTTGAGCAGGGTGCGCCGTTCCACTTTTGTCTCCTTTGTTAGCAGCGTGCCGAGTTTATTCCGCTCACTTGGCCGTTCGGCTGCGTGGCAGCAGCGACTCGACGGTTTTTACGTTCTCCGGCGCGGACCAGTCGATGGCCCCCGTCCGCACGTAGCGAATCTTGCCCTCGGCATCCACGAGGTACGAGCTGGGAAACATCCGCGCCTGCCAGGCACGGCTGACTGCGCCGTCGGTGTCGCGCACGATCGGAAAGTCGAGCGGCACTTTCTCCAGGAAGCCGCGGATGCGCGCTTCTCCTTCCTGCAGATTTACGGCCACCACCTCGAACGGCGCGCCCGCCAGCCGGGTGCGCAGCTTCTGGATCGACGGCATCTCCTCCACGCATGGCTCGCACCAGGTTGCCCAGAAGTTGACCAGCACCACCTTGCCGCGTAGCTGCTGCAGCTGGAACGGTTGCCCGTCGAGGGTATTCAGCTCGATCGGCGGAGCCGGATTGGCGCCAGTCCAGGCCTTCAGTTCGGGCTCAGCGCTTGCCACCCCACAGGCAGCCAACAGCAGCGCAAACACCCAAAGTCGCGTGACTCTTCCTGTGAACAAGTACCGGGCTCTCATCGCTCTTGCGCCATCCACCCATGAATGCGGGACCTAATTGCAAACCGGTGTCATTGAAAGGCCGTGACGCCGACTCATAACTGGCATTGTTCGTTCAAGGCGAGGCGATCGGTCATCGCGGTTTTTTTGCGCCACGCCACCTAATCGGAGACCGCGATGTACCCGCGTTCTGCACCCGCGCTGGCTGAACTGGCCAGACGATATCTCAACGTTCGCCACACCTCGATTGCGCTCGCCGGGCCGCTGTCGGCCGAAGACTGCACGGCGCAGTCGATGCCGGACGCAAGCCCGGTCAAATGGCATCTGGCGCACACCACCTGGTTCTTCGAGACGTTCATTCTCGAACGTGTGTTTGGCGCACGGCACAAGCCATTTCATCCGGCGTATCGGGTGCTCTTCAACTCGTACTACAACTCCGTCGGCGCCAAACATCCACGCCCCGAGCGTGGCCTGCTGACGCGGCCCG
>DASQAE010000399.1:0-1711 GCA_035635915.1 Burkholderiaceae bacterium
CCGAAGCGCGGCGGCTGTTTCATCAGGGAATGCAGCTTGTCTACGCCTTCGAGCATTCGGAGGCGGCGCGCGCGTTCCGTGCCGGGTTCGCCCGCGATGCCTCGTGCGCAATGTGTGCCTGGGGTGTGGCGTACGCGCTCAGCCCCAACATCAACGCCACGGAGCGCGAGAACGCGCCCGAGATCCAGCGGTATCTGGCGCGGGCGCAGGCCGCTGCCGCGAAAACGAGTGCGCTCGAGCAGGCGCTGATCGAAGCCCTGGCGGTGCGTTATGGCAGCGCCACGCCTGAGTTGCAGCGCGCCGCGGTGACGGGTGCCGATGCGATGTGCTCGACGCGCGCGGCCGAGCGCGACGTGCATCCACTCGAGCGCGCATACGCCCAGGCGATGAGCGAGGTGGTCGAACGATTTGCGCACGATCCCGATGTCGTGACGTTGTATGCCGACGCGATCATGGTCACCAGCGCGTGGCAGTGGTGGGATCCGAAGACCGGCCGCCCGTCGGGCGCCATGGGCATCGTTGTCGATCGCCTGTTTGCTGCGCTGGCCGAGCATCCGCAACACACCGGGTTGGCGCACTTCCTGGTGCACGCGGCTGAGCAGTCTCCGCAACCCGAGCGCGCCGAAGCGGCGGCCGATGTGCTCGGCAAACTCGCGCCTGGTGCTCCGCACCTGGTGCACATGCCGTCGCACATCTATGTGCATCTCGGGCGCTTCAGCGACGCCACGCGCGTCAACGAGCAGGCGCTGGCAGTGCAGAAGACCTATCGCGAGCAGATCACGAATGCTGGCTTCAATCCCGGTTCCAACTGGGATTTTCATCACCTGCACTTTCTCTGGTACGCCGCATTGATGGAAGGGCGCGGCGACCTCGCGCTCAGCACCGCGCGCAGGATGGCCGATCGCTACAGCGGCTCGATCGAAGTGCGCGAGTACGTGCGCGTGCTGCCATTGCAGACGCTGGTGCGGCTGGAACGCTGGGAGCAGGTGCTGGCAGAGCCGGAGCCGCGCGAGGGACTCGGCCTGACCGAGGGCACCTGGCAGTACGCGCGCGGCGTGGCGTTTGCACGCACCGGGCATCTGGCCGAAGCGCAGCAGTCGGCACACGATCTGGCGCGTTTGCGCCAGCTCTCGACGCTCTCTCGCGCGCGTCTTTTCGGCCGCCCTCTGCTCGACGAGCTGTTGCAGATTTCCGCGGTCGTGCTCGACGCCGAAATCGTGCGCGCGCGCGGTCAGGCAGCAACTGCGGCCGAACGCAACGCCAGCGTCGAGGGACTGCAACGTGCAGCCATACTCGAAGACGACATCGGGGGCGAGCCGCCGCGGTGGGCGGTCTCCGCGCGCCTCGCGCTTGCCGAGACGTTGCGGGCCGACGGTCGCAACGCGGAAGCCGAACGCGAATATCGCGAGCACCTGCGGCGCCAACGCGACAACGGCTGGGCGTTGCGTGGATTGCGCCGCGTGCTGGCAGCGCAGGGCAACACGGCCGATGCGCGCACGGCCGATGAACGCCTGCAAGTCGTGTGGGCACAAGCCGACACCGGACTTCGCGAAGCGCACTGGTAGCAGCTGGCGAGGATTGGTATCTGCAGCCGGCGACGTCAACATCCATGGAGGATGAACATGTTGCGAGTCTTGGTTTCAGTGATCGTTGCCAGCCTGCTGATTTTTGCCAGCGCTCGCATGGTGCTGACGAGTTGGCAGCTCTTCTG
>DASQAE010000400.1:0-4308 GCA_035635915.1 Burkholderiaceae bacterium
GCGCCACGGACTGCCGGCGTTCGCCGATCTAATCGAACGCGCCGAGCAGATATATCGCCGCCAACCGCAGGACATCGAGCGCCTTGGCGCGCAACTGCGTGAGGCACTTGGGCGCGGCGAACCGATCGCGCCGGCTGCAGCGCAGGAGTGGGACTGGCAGCCGGTCGAAGCGGCGGTAACCGCGCTCGTCGCGCAGGTCGATCCCATCGAGGGCGGTATCGGCGGCGCCGGTAGCGGGCCGAAGTTTCCCCAGCCGCAACGCCTTGCGTTCGCCCTGCGGCATGCCACCGAACCCGTCGTTCTTACGCTGCGCAAGATGGCCGAGGGTGGCATCTACGACCAGATCGGCGGCGGCTTCTGCCGTTATTCAGTCGACGCGCGGTGGACGATCCCGCACTTCGAGAAGATGTTGTACGACAACGGCGCGTTGCTGTCGCTGTACTCCGACGCCTTCCTGGTGACCGGCGACCACCGTTTCGCGCAGGTGGTCGAGCAGTCCATCGCGTGGGCCGAGCGCGAGATGCGCGCACCTGGGGGCGGCTTTTTTAGCGCGCTCGATGCGGACTCTGAGGGCGAAGAGGGGCGGTTTTACGTCTGGTCGCGCGACGAAGTTGCTGCACTTCTCACGGCTGATGAGTTCGCCGTTGCGGGCGCCCACTATGGGCTCGATGGCGCCCCGAACTTCGAAGGCCAATGGCACCTGCGGGTCGCGCAATCGTTGCATGTCGTGGCGGCGGCGCTTGGGCGCTCGCTGCAAGACACAAGCGCGCTGCTGCAGTCGGCGCGCGCCAAGCTCCTGCAAGCGCGCGCGCAACGCGTTCGACCAGGACTCGACGACAAGATACTGACGTCGTGGAATGCCCTTTTGCTGCACGGGCTTGCACGTGCGGCGCGAGTGTTCAACCGCACTGACTGGCTCGAACTCGCCTGGACCACCGCGGACTTCCTGCGCACCGAACTGTTTCGCGACGGTCATCTGTATGCGACGTTCCAGGGAGGCGCTGCGCGTCATCGTGGTTATCTGGACGACGTCGCGTTCCTGCTTGCCGCGTTGCTGGAGCTGATGCAGGCCGGATTCCGTCGCGTCGATCTCGACTTTGCCTGCGGGCTTGCGCGCACGTTGCTCGAGCGGTTCGAAGATCCACAGGAAGGCGGATTTTTTTTCACCAGCCATGACCACGAGGCCCTGCTTCATCGCGCCAAACCGGTCGAAGACAACGCAACACCCGGCGGCAATGGCGTGGCTGCGTTCGCGTTGCAGCGCCTGGCGCATCTCACGGGTGATCTCACCTACGGCGCAGCTGCAGAGCGCACGCTGAATCTGTTTCATGCTTATCTGCGCCAGGTCCCGCACGCCGTGCCGTCGTTGCTGAGCGCGTTGGAGGAACATCTCACCCCGCCGCGGTTCGTCGTGTTGCGTGGACCGGCGCCTCTTTTGCCCTCATGGCAGCAAGCACTGGCGGTCCACGTTGATCCGCACCTGATGGTGTTTGCAATCGCGGACGAGGTCGAGGGCTTGCCGCCACCACTCGAACATCCATTGACCGATCACGTGGCGGCTTACGTGTGCATTGGCACGACCTGCCTGCCTGCGGTTTCCGACCTTGCCGAATTGCAAGCAGTGCTGGGGCAACGCGCCAGCTAAGAACGCGCGCAATTGCACTTGGTAAACCGCCCGATCAAGTTCCGACTCGGGTAATCACTCGGTCCGATCGCTTGCTCACGTGTTCGCGTGAGCAGCTTCGCGCGCCGCGAGCGTCGCCGCATTTCGCGCCGCGAGCGCGACGCTTCGCGACTTCGCCCTGCACTACGTCGGTTATCGCTGTCGCCGCGCGCTGCGCCGGCTCAGGATGCCATCCATCGACACGCCGACGCGATCGACCTCCGGGCCCGAGAGTTTTTCGGGAGCTGCATCCGATTCCGGATCTCGACCGTAAATGGGATGCGTTCGAGATTGAACGACGACTTTCAAACCTACAAACTGGAGCTAAAGATGAAAACCACCCAAACCCTGCTCGCCCTGGTCATCGCCGCCGTTGCCCCGCTCGCCGCGCAAGCCGAGTCGCCCGACGCGATCAAGTTCAACGACGCGCCGTCGACCCTGAGCGCTGCCCAAGTCCGCGCCGACTACCTGGCGATGGATAAGAGTGGCCAACGCTTCGGCGAGGCATATCCGATTGCGATCAGCAACGGTGCCAGCGTTCTCACGCGTCAAGAAGTCCGCGCCGACTACCTGGCGATGGACCGCAGCGGCCAGCGTTTCGGTGAAGCGTATCCGACGCCCGCCGTCGGCACGACGATCACCAGCGCTGCCGGCATGCACGCCGACGTGCGCTAACGCGCATGAGTTGCGCCAAGATGGAGGGCGGGTTGGCCTCGCCCTCCAGTCGAAGTCCAGCCCGGGCCGCCGAACGATCGGTGGCCCGTAAGCTTTTTGTCTAGCCCGCCACAACGCGCATCAGCGCGACCATCGCAACGCCCGCGAGCGCGGCGACAAGATCCTTGTGAGTGAAACGCATCACCAGGCCCGCGGCGAGAAGTCCCAGCCATTCGGGCGTCGAGCCACGCAGCGCGGCCGGCACCATGATCCCCACCATCACGCCAAGCGGCGCAGCTTTGAGCGCCGCGTCGACGCGCGCCGTTACGTTGACGAAACGCATCAGCCAGAAGCCGCCGGCGCGGCAGACGAATGCGGCCAGCGTGACGGCGAGCAGCAGGGGCAGCAGGTCGAAACGTACGGTCATGCTGGTTCTTTCGCTCGTACGAACGCGGTGAAAGCTCCCGCGAGTCCGGCCGCCACGATCGTCCAGCTACTCGAGGCGAAACGGTCCACGATCACTGCGGCCACGACCGCCGCGCCCACCGGCAGCGAATCGTGGCGCGCCTTGATCAGCCCGACACCCATCGCGGTACAGAACGCCACCAGCAGGAAATCGAGACCGAGCAGTTTCGGATCTGCAATCCATTCGTTCGCGAGCGATCCGAGCAAAGTGCCGCCCAGCCACGGAAGGAACATGGCCACGCCGGAGCCGAAGACGAACGCGGTGTCCGACTCGCCGGCGGCGTGCGCCTTCATCGAGAGCACCCAGTTCCCGTCGCCCAGCAGGTACAGGCTCGAGTAGGCCTGCATCGTCGAAGCCTGGCCGAGCCATGGACGCAGGGCCGCGCCGTAGAGCAGGTAGCGCCCATTGAGCATCAGGATGGTCACCACGCTTGCGCCGATGCCCGCGCCGGCGGCAATTCCACTTACGGTTGCCGTTTGTGCCGAACCGGAATAGACGGTGGCGCTCATCAGCACGGCCTCGATGATCGACAGGCCCGCGTTGCGGGCGAGGAGCCCGAAGGTCACGCCGTAGACAAGAACCCCGAGCGCAAGCGGCTGCGCCGCGATGTAGCCGCGCTTGAGGCCAGCAGCAGTGAAATTCACGTCCGGTTCGCTCTCCCACCCCGCGCAGCCGGCCGAAGGGCGCCCGCGCTCATCGCGCGAAGGATAACGAGGCCCATCTGCTAAACGCGGATTTGACGGACGAACGCAGATTCATTGTCTTATCCGCGCCAATCTGCGCAGGCGCGTCACGAGTCTTGCGCTTGAGTCCCGAGAGAGCACGCCGCATTTCGCGACCTAGCGGCCGCGTTTTGCGACCTGATCCGGCATTGCGTCGAACTGCGCTCGCGGGCCAAGGGCACGCAGGCCAGGATGGTGGCCATCGATCGCAAACCACGACCCCTCGGAGACTTCAATGCAAGCCGCGCCGCTTTCAATCGTCATCATTGAAGTCCTGAAACACACGCCCGCCTATGTCTGGCTCATTCTTGCGGCGTTGATCGGGTTCGGTACGTTTCAGATGCGCGACCAGTTGATCGGGCGCGCTCGTGTGCTGTTGCTGCCGGTTGCACTTGGCGCCTACTCGCTCTGGGGCGCCGCGTCGGCGTTCGGGACGAAATGGGATGTCCTGGTCGCCTGGGCGCTCGGCATGGGATTCATGCTGTGGGCGGCGCGCTGGGTGCAATGGCCGCGCAAGGTGGAATTCCTGCCGGAGCGCAACGCTTTCGCCGTCAGTGGGAGTTTTGTGCCGCTGATCGCGATGCTGGCCGTCTTCGCGGTGCGTTACGTGGCCACGGTCACGCTCATCCTGAATCCACAGTGGCGCAGTCTGGCCGCGGTCTCGATCATCGGTGGCCTGGGCTACGGCCTGCTTTCCGGCGTCTTCGCGATGCGTGCGCGGACCATCCTCGCCAGCGCCGGATCGACCCCGCGTTTGCTGCCCGCCTGATTTGCGGGCGTGGGGCAAAATGGCACGACTCATG
>DASQAE010000401.1:0-3872 GCA_035635915.1 Burkholderiaceae bacterium
CGCGCTTGGGGATGCCGACGTCGTGCGCCAAAGCGAGGCGGTGCGTTTTTTCCCGGTCAACATCCGTCCCGGACGCGGCATCACATTCGGTGATTTTGGTCGGCAATCCGCTCAACTCGCCCTGATCGGCCTTCCCGGCAATGCGGTGGCGGCGTTCGTGATGTTTCATCTGATCGCGCTTCCGGCGCTGCGCCATCTTGCCGGCGGAGTTGCAAGAGTCCCGGAACACCTTCCGCTGCCGCTCGCTGTCGACCTCACGTGCAAACCGGGCCGCGTCGACTATCGGCGCGGTCGGTTCGAATACGACGCTGCTGGGGAACTCACCGTACGGCCGCTCGAACAACAAGGCTCCGCAATGCTGCGCACGATTGTCGAGGCCGACGTCTTGATCGCGGCGGGACCGAGGCCGCGCTACCGCGCGGGCGAAAAAATCCTGGTTGTTCCGCTCGCAAGCCTGCCGCGCTGAAGCGCGGGTTCGCTAGTCCGCGTACTCGGCGATGTGCACCCGGCGGCTTGCCGCGCATGAGCGATACGTGTAATAACCGCCCGGCTACGGCGCGGGCAGACGAACCGGCGCGCAAATCGCCTGGAGGCCAGGTTTGAGCTGGGACAAGGAACTTGACGAAGTCGCGCGCCGCCGCGAGCTGGCCTATCGCATGGGCGGACCCGAGAAGGTCGAGCGTCAGCATGCGAACGGCAAGCTCACCGTACGCGAACGTATCGACCGCTTGCTTGATGCCGGGTCGTTTCGCGAGGTCGGAACGATCGCGGGTAGCGCTCGCTACGAGGGCACACAGTTAGTCGAGTTCGTGCCGGCCAATCAGGTTGCCGGCCATGGCACGATCGATTCGCGGCCGGTCGCCGTCGTCGGTGATGACTTCACAGTGCGTGGCGGCGCCGCCGATGCCAGCGTGTACGAGAAGCTGCTGTACCCGGAGCGCCTTGCTCACGATCTCAGGATGCCGATCGTGCGGCTCGTCGATGGCACCGGCGGCGGCGGTTCCGTACGCACGCTCGAGAACAAAGGCTTTACCTACGTTCCAGCGTTACCGGGCTGGCATGTGCTCGATGCGAACTTGACCCGCGTCCCCGTGATCGGGCTCGCGCTGGGTTCCGTCGCCGGCCTTGGCGCCGCGCGCGTGGCAGCAAGCCACTATTCCTTGATGGTGTGCGAGACGGCGCAGATTTTTGCCGCGGGCCCGCCCGTGGTGGCGCACGCGGGACAGCAAGTCACCAAGGAAGAACTCGGTGGCAGCCAGCTGCATGCAAGAAACGGCACCGTTGACGACGAAGTCGACTCCGAGGACGCAGCGTTCAGCCGCACGCGGCGCTTCCTCTCTTATCTGCCACGCTCGGTGTACGAATTGCCCGCGTGCGTTTCCTGCAGCGATGATCCGCAGCGACGCGAGGAAATGCTGCTGTCGATCGTGCCGCATGACGAGCGCAAGGTGTACGCGATGCGGCCGGTCGTCGAAGCGATCGTCGATCGCGGCAGTTTCTTCGAGATCGGCCGCCTTTGGGGCCGCTCCGTGATCTGCGGGCTGGCCCGCTTCAGCGGCGTTGCGTGTGCGGTCCTCGCGAGCGATCCCTACCACTACGGCGGCGCTTGGACGCGTGCCTCGAGCGAAAAGCTGGCGCGCCTGGTCGACCTCGCCGACACGTTCCATCTGCCGATCGTGCATCTTGTCGACGTACCAGGCTTCCAGATCGGTGTCGATGCAGAACGCGCAGCAACGATCCGCGCCGGCGTGCGTGCCATGTCGGCGATCGAACGGTCGACCGTGCCTTGGTGCACGATCCTGGTCCGCAAGTGTTTTGGCGTTGCTGGCGCAGCCAACCGTCCCGCCGGTCGGTTGTCGATGCGCTACGCGTGGCCATCCGGCTCGTGGGGCTCGTTGCCGATTGCGGGTGGACTCGAGGCTGCGTATCGCGCCGATCTCGAAGCCGCGGCCGATCCGCAAGCGATGCGCACGCAGATCGAGGCGCGTTTGCGTGCGGTGACCTCGCCGCTGCGGTCCGCAGAAAAATTCAGCGTCGAAGAAATCATCGATCCGCGCGACACGCGTCGGTTCTTGTGCGAGTTCGCGCAACTGTCGCTGCATGCGCTGACGCCCGGTCCATCAGCCCAACCTTATCGTCCATGAAACGTCTGCTCAGCCCGGTCAGTGGAATGCTGCGCGAATATCGCGTCGGCGTCGGAGCAGTCGTTGCACCCGACACCGAAGTTGCTCTCGTTGAATCGATGAAAATGGAGATTCCGGTTCTCGCCGAGTTCAGCGGCCGTGTCACGGCGTTGCTCGCCGACCAGTCCACGATGATCGAAGAGGGTCAGCCGCTGCTGGAACTCGGTGCCTAGTGCGCCAGCATCGCGCGCTACTCGAGCTCTTCGTATAGCGGTAGGGTCAGGAATTCTGCGAAGGTCTCCGCGGTGCTCATCTTCTCGAAAATCTGTGCCGCGCGATCGTACGTCGGCGCCGGGGTGCCAACCACCTGCTTCACCTTTGCCAGCTCTTCGGGAATCAGCGCCCGTACCAGCGCTGCGTCGACCTTGCGACCATCATCGAGTCTGCCTTTAGGCGAGCGAATCCACTGCCAGACCTGCGAGCGCGATATCTCCGCGGTGGCCGCATCTTCCATCAGGTTGTGAATCGGTACGCAGCCGTTTCCGGCCAGCCATGAACCGAGGTAGTGGATTCCCACGTTGATGTTCAGGCGCAGGCCGAACTCGGTGATCGGACGCTCGGGCTCGAACTTCAAAAGATCGGCCGCGCTCACCTGCACATCGTCGCGTCGTTTGTCGATCTGGTGCGGCCGCTGGCCCAGTACCTTGACGAACTCTTCCATTGCGACCGACACCAGACCCGGATGCGCGACCCAACCCCCGTCGTAGCCATCGGTTGCATCGCGCGCCTTGTCGGAACGCACGCCGGCCAGCGCTTTTTCATTGGCCGCGGGGTCGTTCTTGATCGGAATCAACGCGCTCATTCCGCCGATCGCCGGTGCGTTGCGCGTGTGGCAGATCTTGAGAAGCAGGAGCGCATAGGCACGCATGAACGGCGCCGTCATCGTCACCAACGGCCGGTCGGCAAGGCAGAAGTTGCGGTCGAACTTGAACTTCTTTATGCAGGAGAAGATGTAGTCCCAACGCCCGGCATTCAGCCCTGCCGAATGCTCGCGCAATTCATACAGGATCTCGTCCATTTCGAACGCAGCCAGGATGGTTTCCACCAGCACCGTGGCCTTGATCGTGCCCAGCGGAATGCCCAGTTCCTTTTGCGTCAGCACGAAGATGTCGTTCCACAACCTCGCCTCGAGGTGCGATTCCAGCTTCGGCAGGTAAAAATACGGCCCGCTGCCGCGGGCCATCAGTTCCTTTGCGTTGTGGAACATGAACAGCGCGAAATCGAACACGCCGCCCGAAACACGCGCTCCGTCCACGTTGACGTGTTTCTCGTCGAGATGCCATCCGCGCGGCCTGACGAGCAGCGTCGCGGTCTTTTCATTGAGCCGATAGGACTTGCCGCCCTGCTCCAGCGAAATTGCGCGCCGGACTGCGTCGGCGACGTTGAGCTGGCCGGTGATCAGGTTGTCCCAGTTCGGCGTGTTGCTGTCCTCGAAGTCGGTCATGTATGCATCCGCCCCCGAGTTGAGCGCATTGATGATCATCTTGCGCTCCGCCGGTCCCGTGATCTCGACCCGCCGGCATTCGAGATCGGCAGGGATCGGCGCGATGGTCCATTTGCTCTCGCGCACCTGGCGGGTTTCTGCGAGGAAATCGGGACGCTCGCCCGCATCCAGTCGTTTTGCACGTTCGGCCCGCCTGGCGAGCAATTCCTTGCGTCGTGCCTCGAATGTCCGATGGAGCTTCGCAA
>DASQAE010000402.1:0-3545 GCA_035635915.1 Burkholderiaceae bacterium
CCTCCGGCCAGGCGTCCAGGCGGTGCCAGGCCAGGTTCAGGTGCACCCGGGTTGCCTCGTCGACGCCACGCAACCCGAACTGCTCCAGGATCACGTCCAGGTTGCGCCGGTGCAGCACGTCCAGCTTGCTGAACGGCATGCGGCCACTGCGTACTTCCTCCATGGCGGGCTGGTATTGGTCGCGCCAGGCGTCGGCAAACGCGCCCCATTCGAGCTGGACGCCAAGGGGTTCCAGCGCCAGCCGAGATTCACGCGCAATCGACGTGCGCCAGTCGACCAGGGTTCCAAACACATCGAAGATCAGGGCTTTGACGGTCTGCATGAGGTCGATTCTGGCCGATCCATCGAATAGATGCCCCGCCTTCCTGCTTTTTTTCGCGCATGCCGGCGTCATCCTTTGATGGTGTAATCCGAACATCCGATCCAAGGGCGCGCAGGCCGATTCCACGCGCACCAAGAACAACCAACTTCATGCCCGTCATCGCAGTCATCAACCGCAAGGGAGGCAGCGGGAAAAGCACGCTTGCCGCGCACCTTGCCGCGTACTGCGCAACGACGGGCAAGCGGGTGATGCTGGGAGACGTCGATCGCCAGCAGTCGGCGCAGAGCTGGCTGAAACTGCGTGCCACGCAGAACCTGGCGCAAAGCGCCGCGATCCAGGGTTGGGTCGTCGATCCCAAGAACGTACTGCGCGTGCCGGCAGGCGTCACCCACCTCGTGCTCGACACGCCGGGTGGCATGCGCGGCTTTGAACTCGCGCGCATCGTGATGAATGCCGACGTGATCCTGATGCCGGTGTGCAATTCGATGTTCGACCGCGACTCGGCGGCCGACTGCTTCGCCGAGCTCAAGACATTGCCGCGGGTTGCAAACGGGCGCTGCAAGATCGCCGCCATCGGCATGCGCCTGGATGCACGCACCAAGGCAGCCGAAGTGCTCGCCGCATGGGCACGGAAGCTCGAGCTGCCATTTATCGGCGTTCTGCGCGAGACCCAGGCGTATGTACGCAGCATCGAACATGGCCTGACGCTGTTCGATTTTCCGAAGTCCCAGGTGCAGGGCGATCTCGCGCAATGGCAGTCGATCCTGACCTGGCTCGACCCGGTCTTCAATTCACAACCTGTCGCGTCGGTCCAACCGAAGCCGCAACAGACCGCTCCGGCGCCGGCAGAAACGGCACCGATGCCTCTGAGGCCCACCAGGCCGATCGTAGCTTCCACGCGCCAAGACGTTCGGCCGACAGAAGCCGTCAGTCCCGCGCGACCCAAGCAGGTCGTGACACGCGCGCAACCGGCGCGTCCCGCCATCGGCGCGCGCCTTGGGCAGTTTCTCGACACGCTGCCCATTCCACGCTTCCTGCAGCGAAATTCCTGAGTAGCGCGGGCGCTGCTCAGGCCCGCCGCGAACGGCCGCGCACCCCTTTGTGGTGTGCGTTTTGTCCTCCGCGGCCGCTGACGTAAGCTGGCGCCATCGTCTTCAAAGAGCCAGCGGCCGCTCATGCGCCGCCTGGTCAAGACAAGGACTGTCGCGTGCCCGCTCATGTATTCGATCTCATTCTGTTCGGCGCCACTGGCGACCTGGCAGGCCGCAAGCTGTTGCCCGCGCTTTACATGCGTTTTCGCGAGGGCGACATCGCGGCCGATGCACGCCTGTTCGTCACTGCACGGCAGCCGTTGTCGCCGGACGACTTCCGCGCTCTCGCGCGCCAGCGTCTACTCGAGAATGTCGACCCGGCGCAACTCGATGGTCCCGCCTGCGAGGCGTTCCTGCGCCTGCTCGAGTACGTGCCCGTCGATGGTGCTGACCCTGTGTCATTCAGGCAGCTTGCAGCGCGCCTGGCGGAAAAACCGGCCAGCCGCACGCGCGTTTTTTTCCTCGCGACGACGCCGAAACTGTTCGCTGACATCTGCCATAACCTCGCCGCTGCCGGCGCAGTAACTCCCGAATCGCGCGTGGTGCTGGAAAAGCCGCTGGGAACCGATCTCGCTTCGTCGCATGCGATCAGTGAGGCCGTGGCACAGATCTTCTCTGAGGACCGCATCTATCGCATCGATCACTATCTCGGCAAGGAAAGCGTGCAGAACCTGCTCGCGCTGCGCTTCGGCAACTCGATGTTCGAGCCGCTCTGGTCGCGCTCGTGGGTGCATGACGTGCAGATAACGATCGCCGAGGAGGTCGGTGCCGAAGGACGCGGCGATTTTTACGATCAGACCGGCGCGCTGCGCGACATGGTGCAAAGTCACCTGCTGCAGTTGCTTTGTATCGTCGCCATGGAGCCGCCGACTTCGATCGATCCCGATGCGGTGCGCGACGCAAAGCTGCAGGTCCTGCGTGCGCTCAAACCGTACAGCGAGGCCGACGTGCGCAGCAAGACGGTGCGCGGCCAATATCGTTCCGGTGCAATCGGCGGCCAGCCGGTACCCGGTTACCTCGAGGAACCGGGCATCCGCCCTGGCAGCCACACCGAAACGTTTGTCGCGCTGAAAGCGGAGATCGCGAACTGGCGCTGGGCCGGCGTGCCTTTTTATCTACGCACCGGCAAACGACTGCAGGAGCGCCTGGCCGAGATCGTGGTCAACTTCCGCAACGTGCCGCACGCGATCCTCGAGGCGTCCGACAGCCTGGAAGCCAACAACCAGCTCGTCATCCGGCTGCAGCCTGACGATGGCCTGACACTGCAAATCCAGGCCAAAACGCCGGGCGACGGCATGAAGCTGCAATCGATTTCACTCGACCTGCTGTTCAAGGACTCACTCAAGGCACGCATGCTCGACGCCTATGAGCGCCTGCTGATGGACGTGATTCGCGGCCGGCTGACACTCTTCATGCGGCGCGATGAACTGGAAGCAGCGTGGAAGTGGATCGAACCCATCATGCATGGCTGGGCCAACTCGAACGAACCGCCGAAGCCGTACACGGCTGGCACGTGGGGTCCGGCAGCTTCGAGCGCATTGGTCGGTCGCGACGGATGCCTCTGGCACGAGGAAGGGTAGCGGCCACACCTTTGTCACGACGACACGCGGCTCGGGCTGACAAAGAGGCTGCGCGGCCGTAACGCTTCGTTACCGAGCGGGCACACGTACGAACGTGCGTCCGGAACTGGATTTCATACACGCTCCTCCAAACGTCACGAGAAACGCGCCGACGCACGGCGCGACGGAGCGAACGATGAACAACCGTTCTACTTTTACTCAGAAGCGCGCTCGTTTTGCAGCGCTGGCATTGACGATACTTTCGACAGCAAGCGTCTGCAGGTCAGCTCTCGCAGTCGAACATCGCCCCGAGCACGGTCCTTGGCACGGCGACATTCACCGCTTCCACGAGCACGACTGGGGCGTCTGGCACGGCGGGCACTGGTTCCACGGCCCGCACAACGGCCGCATGGGTTGGTGGTGGATCGCCGGCGGCACGTTCTACTTTTATCCCGCGCCCGTTTATCCATATCCGAGCCCGTGGGAGCCGCCGCCGGTTGCGCTTGTCAGTCCGCCCGCCGACACGCCACCGCCGCAGACGCAGTACTGGTACTTCTGTCCGGCGTCGAATTC
>DASQAE010000403.1:0-3653 GCA_035635915.1 Burkholderiaceae bacterium
ACACACCGGCGACGCAGCTCCGGGCGCGCGCCCGCGGCCCGGTATCGGGGACGCAACTACGGTGCAGGCGTCAGCGTGAAGTCGGTGGTCGCGTCCGTCATCGTGAGGTCGACGTCCGCCGACTGAGCGACGTAGCCATCGGCCGACACCTCAAGCGTGAATTTGGCCGCGTTACCGAGCTGCGGCAGGAATACCAAGGGCAGCATGTTCGAATAGGTCGCAAGCTGCGGAGGAGCCGTAGGCAACGCCAGCGCGTACCCCCCAATGGCGTTCGCGTTGACGCTTGCGACTTCGATCTTCGGCACCGTGCCTACCGCTTGCAACGCGCGCACGCTCGCTTGCGCAGCTGTGGGCATCACTGCGCCGCTCGCATTTCGCGTCAACGCAAAAGGCAACGAGATCGGCACGGCCGAAGTGCTCACCTGGGTCGTGGACTGCAGCGCAACTGGAACGCTCGAGATAACGGCGGTCGCCCGGCCGGGCGCTGCGAACACGACGTCGACGTTCGCCGCCACCGCGGGATCGAGGAATGCAAGCTTGAAGGCGCCGTTCGCGTCCGGCACTGTCGTGCGCATGGCGTTGCCGCCAACCTGTGCCGAAACTCTCATCCCGCTGATTGCCGGGTCGACATTGCCGACGATTTCGGCGACCTGCCGCGGTACCACCGCGATCACGGGTTTCAACCCGTAAGTGCCGTTGCCCCGCGGGATGATCGACTTGCATGCATCGAAGTCGAACAGGACATCGGCCAGGCCACCCGCCGGCACAGTGAAGGGATGGATCAATTTGATTCCGCTTGGTGCGATGTTCGAGGTGTCCAGCGCCTGTTCCGAACCGCCGCTGGGAACCACCGAGTTGGCGGGCGAGGCGCCTCCGGTGTTCGCCTGCAGCACCAGCCGCAACTGGGTGTACTGCGCGGCGGGCAGTCCCATTTGCCCAAGTTCTTCCAGGACGCCGTTGGTCAGATTGAGCAGGTTTACGCGATGCGGCGGTGTCAGCGCGAGGTCGCGCCAGCCGCTCGCGTTCTCATTGGCGGTCTGACTCGTGTGCAGACGCACGCGCACCACCGTGATGTTGACCTGATCGAAGCCGCACGAAGGAGCATCGGTTAACGCGACGCGCACCGAGCCAGTCGGCTCCACGGTAGTTTCGTCGCCCCCACACGCGGCAAGCAGAACAGCCGCACAACCGGCCGCCGTGATCTTGACCAACCCTCTGATTTTCTTGGTGATGTTCATTCTTGTCTCCTGAGCGCCGCAGCTGCCACGCCGCAACCCAACGGCGGACTGCATCCGCCGCGCGGCGAGCGATTTGACCAGCAATCCTCTGAACCGTTTGTCCCAAGGACTCCCTCTTGGGCGCGGTCGATGCGCTTTCGGCGCAACACGACATGGCTCCGCCCGCCATCGGCTGACTGTTTGACACGCGAATTTGTGAACTGTTTGTCCCAAATTCCAGCCTACAGCAGATTTCTGGGATACATTGCCCACAAATGGAGGGCCCGTCCGACCGGATCAACGAAGCACTTGCGCAAGCGGTGCTGCGCATCCTGCACGCGCTCGCGCGGCTGTTGCTGCGTCATGGGATGCCGCTGCGCACCTTCGCCGAACTAGCCAAGCGGGCGTACGTCAACATCGCGCTACGCGAGTTCGCGATTCCCGGCCGTCTGCCCTCGATCTCACGGGCCGCACTGCTGACGGGCCTCACGCGCAAGGAAGTGCAACGCCTCGCCAATGCGCCCGAGGAACTCGCTGGCGACGGCTACGCAACTCATAGCCGAGCTTCGCGCGTTGTTGCAGGCTGGGTGCGCGACGCCGACTTCCACGCCGCGAACGGCGAACCAGCGGAACTGGAAGCGGACGCTGGCACCGGAAGTTTTGCCGCTCTCGTACGCCGCTACGGCGGCGACCTGCCGCCACGCGCGGTACTGGATGAATTGATGCGCGTCGGCGCGGTCGCCCGCACCGGCTCCAACCGGTTGCGGCTGAATGCGCGCGTTTATATCCCGCGCGCGAGCGAAGTCGGCAAGCTGATGATCCTTGGCGCCGACGTGTCGTACCTCATCAACACAATCGACCACAACCTGCAGGACGACGCCCCGCGCTTCCAGCGCAAGGTGATGTACGACAACGTTCCGCTCGAAGCGCTGGAAGAGTTTCGCAAGCTCACGGAGCGGCAGGCGCAGGAAGTCATCGAGTTGCTCGATGCGTGGCTCGCGCGCCACGACCGCGACGTGAATCCTGCGGTGCGTGGCACGGGACGGGTACGCGCCGGCGTCGGCGTTTTTGCTTTCGAAGAGATTCTCGACCAACCACGGCAAGCGCAACCATGAAACAGCCTTTCGCGACGGTGCTCGGTCTCGTCGCACTCGCGACGTCGATCGCCTCGTGCGGCGGCGGCACGGATGGCACCGGCGCTGTGCCGCCACCGACAGCGACCGTTACGTCAAGCGGCGTGATGACCAAGGGCAGCGTGATCCTCAACGGCACGCATTTCGATGCGGCAGGCGCAACAGTGGCGGACGACCGAGGCCGTACTGCCCCCCAACTGGACACCGGCATGGTGATCAAGCTACTGGGTCGCTCCGACGACGGCGTCAATGGGGTTGCCGATCGAATCGACGTTGAAAACGAGGCGCGCGGCCCGATCCAATCGATCGATGCGATATCCGATCCGCACCGGTTCACATTGGCGGGCCTGGTTGTGCTGGTCGACGACCAGACTCGCTATGCGAATCTCGCCGGTTTTGGCGCGCTCGTTATCGGCACACGAGTCGAGGTGCACGGACTGCGCGACTCGGGCGGCCTGCTGCATGCAACCCGGGTGGAAGCAGTCGGTGCGCAGGACGGTGCGGATGAAATGCGTGGGCCGTTGAGCAACCTGCGCACCGCGTCGCACCTGTTCACGCTCAACGGGACGCTCACTGTCAACTATGCGGGCGCGGCCTTCGCGCCTGCGGGTGCGAGCGAGGCTTCGCTTGCTGCTGGAGTCGTGGTCGAAGTCCGGGGCACGCTGGTCGGCAACGTGTTCGTTGCTACCCAGATCGAAATCGAGGACCTGGAAGACGCCGTTTTCCGCGGCGACGCTGACGAGAAACAGGACGTCGAAGGATTCATCAGCGGCTTCACCGTTCACCCGGGCGTGTTCCAGGTTAGCGGCCTCACCGTGCAGACCACGTCAGCGACGCTGTTCCAAGATGGTACGGCCGCCGACCTTGCGAACGATGTGCGCGTAGAGGTTGATGGCGTGCTCGATGCGCAACTCGTTCTTGTCGCGACCAAGGTCGAGTTCCAACGAACACCCGCGATCCTGCAGGGATTGGCGACCGCCGTCGATGCGGCGGCCCGCACGGTGACGGTCCTGGGGCAGTTGGTGCACGCAAACGATCTGACCCGCATCGATGCGCGTCCCGCAGGCGGCGGTAAGTCTGAATCGCTCGCCGATGTGATTGCGAATGTCGACTGCGTTGAAGCGCGCGGCCACATGGAAGGCGCCGTATTCATCGCAGAGCGAATTGGGGAACTCAGTCAATGCGGCGCCGACGTGATACAGGCGAACGTCACCGGCAAGGACGAAGCGAATGCAGTCCTGTCCTTGTTTGGCGCCCTGGCCGCGGCGATGCCCGCCAACGCCGAATACCGAGACGCCAACGG